>CACYYO010000018.1 GCA_902778645.1 uncultured Rhodospirillales bacterium
CAAATATTATCATGGACAGTTAGGGATTATTGTTGACAAGTAATCCCGTTTTCTGAGCACGGCTTTGTATCCCTTAACATTGCCCTCAAGTGCTCATCGAGGCTGGCTTGCTACAACAGCCCCATCATCAAAAACCGGAGCCGCACTGGAAACACGGCTCCTTTTTTATAAAATAATCCTCTTCTTATTAACTCAAAATTGACAGTTTGGGGTTAATATTGTATCATGTGTTAATAGAATATCTTATAAGGATAAAATTTATGGAAAATCAATATTATACTCTGGTTGAAAAACAAGACTTTTTTGAAATTATTGAAAACAAATTCGGTGAGTTGGCTATTTTTATCGATAGTCGAGACGGCGCTCCGATTAATCCGGTTTTAGAGTTTGATGGCAAAGAAACCGCTTTATTAAAGCGTGATGGTCGTATCTCCGTTGTTTTAAACGGTATTGATAAGGAAACGCGTGCTCCTTTGGCTGAGGCAGAATTTGTTCTCATTGTTGAGCTGTCAGGCAAAACGGTTGAACGTACATACGGTGTTCCGGTTGATAACGTTGAAGAAATTGTTATTGAAGGGAAAAAGACCCGCGCTGATGAATTTGTTAAGGCTAAAACAAAAGACGATCTCATCAAGAGTTTCGGTGCCGTTAAGTTCTGGGCAAGCGGTAAATAAGTTGATTATGAGGTAAATATGATTGGTTTGGTGTTAGTCACACATGGAAATCTGGCACAAGAGTTCATCTCTGCCATGCAGCATGTGGTTGGTCCGCAAGAACAGGTTGAAGCTGTTTGTATCGGTCCGGACGATGATATGGAAACGCGGCGCGCTGAAATATTAGAAAAGGCTGAGGCTGTTAATAAGGGTGACGGAACGATTGTTTTGACTGATATGTTTGGCGGAACGCCGTCTAATTTGGCTATTTCGATTATGGAAAAAACAAAAGTCGAGATTATTGCCGGTATTAATTTGCCGATGCTGATTAAATTATGCTCTTTGCGTAAAGAAAAATCTTTGAAGGAATCTGTCAGCGGCGCTCAAGAAGCCGGCAAAAAATATATTACTGTTGCATCTCAACTGTTAGGATCATAAGACAATGACAACACCTCTTTGCAAAGAATTACAAATCCAGAATCGTAAAGGATTACATGCTCGCGCGGCCGCGGCATTCGTTAAAACAATTGAAAAAATGGACGCTCAGGTTAAGGTCGAGCGTATCGGACAAGAAGTTGACGGCTGCTCTATTATGGGGTTGATGATGCTGGCTGCCGCTAAAGGAACAACCATTAAAGTCACCTGTTCCGGAAAGCAGGCAAAAGAGGCTATGGATGCCCTGACAACCTTGATTAATAATAAATTCGGGGAAGATTAGCCCCTATGGTACAAAACAAAGCTCCTCGCAACAAAACGATAGAACTTTCAGATAAAGAAGTAAAAAAATTATCTTCTCTTGCTCTCAAAATTAATCATCGGATGCCTATTGAAGAGCTTTGTGATCATATTATTTTTCAGGATACGTTTAAGGTTCTTGACTTTTTGCCCCGGCAAAGCATCGATTTGATGATTGTTGATCCTCCCTATAATCTTACCAAAAATTTCGGGCAGTCTGTTTTTAAGGAAATGGAGCTGAGCGACTATAAAAAATGGTTTGATAAGTGGCTCAAAAAAACAATTCCTCTGCTTAAGGATACTGCAACTGTTTATATTTGCGCAGATTGGAAATCGTCTCTTATCATTCCGGAGGTCGCCGGAAAATATTTAATGCTGCAGAACCGCATATCTTGGGAGAGAGAAAAAGGGAGGGGGGCTCTTAATAACTGGAAAAATTGTCTGGAAGATATTTGGTTTTTCACAAAATCAAAAGATTACACTTTCAATATTGATGATGTTAAAATACAGCGGAGAGTTTTGGCTCCGTATCGTGATGAAAAAGGCGCTCCTAAGGATTGGAATGATGGTGAAAAAGAAAAAACTCGCCTGACCTACCCATCTAATATCTGGACAGATATATCCGTGCCTTTTTGGTCTATGCCCGAGAATACCAATCATCCGACACAGAAACCTGAAAAGTTAATCGCAAAGCTTATTCTTGCCTCCAGTAACAAAAACGATCTCGTTTTTGATCCCTTTTTAGGATCAGGAACAACGGCGGTGACGGCAAAAAAACTCGGACGCCATTTTTTGGGAATTGAGAAAGAAAAAGAATATGTTGCCGTTGCTTTTAAGCGATTGCAATTAGCCGATGAAAATCCCGATATTCAGGGATATGAAAATGGTGTTTTTAAGGCGCGAAACGGCGCATAATCTTATAGTTTATATATCTTGTATCCGCGGCTTGCGGCATTATCTTCCTAATCGGACTTTGTTTTAACCAATTGGAGGATATTTTGATGACAAACATAAATACATCAAAAACAGATCACCATGCAAAACATGCCGCTCATAGCAAAAAAGCCGCTGATGCAACTTTCAGCGAAGAAGAATTTGAGCTGAGCGGTGCTGATGGGGATCTTGATATTGAGGTTGACGAATACAATATGAATCATCCTCATAAAAGCAGTGGTTGCGGCTGTGGTTGTGATAGCCACAAGCTTCGTTATTAATCATATACAGGAGAAATTTTATGAGTTGCTCAACAAGAAATACAAAATCTGCTTCTTCTCAAAAAGAATCAGATAATTCTTCTTCTAATACCTCAAAAAAAAGCAAATAAGTTGCTTTTGTAAATGAAAAAACCATCTTTATGTTCCTCATAGAGATGGTTTTTTTGTGGACTCTTTTTGTAAATAAGATTATATTGATGTTCGTTATTTGTTGAAAGAGAGATAATATGATGCGGATATTTGTTTTTTTGGCTACTTTACTTTTTTCAGTAACTTCGGCTTTTGCTTTGGATAAAGACTCTCAAAAAATTCAAAGAATTGAGGACTATCTTAATAATGTCCTGACGATGAAGGCTTCTTTTGTGCAGACAGCCAGCAACGGTAGTTCAACCGAAGGTGTTATGTATGTTGAAAAACCGAACAAAATCCGTATGGAATATAAGGACCCGATGAATGTTTTGATTGTCGGCGACGGAAAGAATATTACTTACCATGATAAAGATTTGGACCAGATTACCAATATTGATTATGAGGATGTTCCGGCCAGCCTGATTCTTGCCAACAATATCAAAATTGACGATAAGCAGATAAAAGTCAGTAATTATTATGAAGATGACGGCTCGGTTGTTGTTACCTTGCGTTATCCCTCAAAGCCTGAAATTGCGCCGATTACCATGACTTTTACCAACAATCCTTTTGCGCTTCGTCAATGGTCGATTGTTGATCCGCAAGGAATCGAGGTTATTGTTTCTTTATATGATGTTGAAACAGATGTTCCTTTGTCTTCTGATCTCTTTAAGTTCAAAAAAGCTAAGTCTCCGCAACGTTATAAGGGTAAAAAATAGTGAAAATTTTTATTTACTTTGCGGCTTTGTTGCTCTCTTTTCCGGCCAGTGCCGGTAATGTTCGCTATGGTTATAATGCTCAAGGTGAATATGTGCCGATGCAAGTTGAGGGGAAAGATATTCGCTACGGCTACAATGCTAAAGGTGAGTATGTGCCGATGAAGGTAGGAAATGATGCTATTCAATACGGCTATAACGCTCAAGGGGAATATGTTCCGACCAAAATCGGTGACAGTCAAATAAGTTATGGCTACAATGCACAAGGTGCTTATGTCCCGACCAAAATCGGTGGTGAAAATATCAGTTACGGGTATAATGCTCAGGGCGATTATGTTGCAAAGTCTGTCGGAAAAAAGAAAATTGATTATGGTTTTAACGCCCTTGGAAAGTATGTGCCGACTAATTTAAGCGGCGGAAAAAGCTCTTCGGGGAATGTCAATTTGTTCCCTAATTACAATCCGGAAACAAAAAAGTTTTCGAATCCGTGGAAGCATAAATATTAGTCGTTATAAATTCTCAATAATGCCTTTAATCAATGCCGTATTGCCGGTGTAAATCTCTTTGATAGACTGTGCTAACATATAGCAAGGTGTGGTGGCAATATGATGCTCCTTGTCAATGCATGCTTGTGTCGCGGTCCGGTTTTCGTGAATGGCTCCCATTTGTTCAACAGCCCTTGCCGTTTGAGAATCATTCCCGATTGTCAAATGTATACCGTATTTACCCAAAACCTTAGCAACAATGACCGGCGCAATACACATAGCCCCTACCCATTTTCGGGCTTGATATGCCTGTTCCATTATACGGGCGATTTCCGGCTCAACCGTGCAGTTTATTCCTTTTGAGGCATAGTTACACCAATTAAACACCGTTCCTTGTCCACCGGGGAAAATAACCGCATCATAATCGTTTATATTTAGCTCAGAAAGAGGTTTGATATTTCCTCTGGCAATACGCGCCCCCTCTTCTAACTGATTGCGATTTCCGTTTTGACCTTGCTGTGCCACAACCTGCTTGGTGTAAAAATTAACCGTTCTGCCCTGCTCTTTATCTAAGGCATAACAATCATATGTGCCGCCTTGTTCATCTATGGCCAAAAGACCTAAAGTTGTTTCGTGAATTTCGGAGCCGTCTATATTGCCGCAACCGGCAAGAATAACAGCAAATTTAGGATTGGTTTTGGACATGATTTTAAACCCCTCTTAATCTCCCCTTAAAATTAAGGGGAGAAATAATGTGTTTTATAAATATAATCTAGATATCCAGATTAACAACGTTCAAGGCATTGTCTTGAATGAACTCTTTACGCGGTTCGACGACATCACCCATCAGGGTTGCAAAGGTTTCATTAGCGCCTTCCATATCTTCCATCTTAACTTGTAAGAGAGAACGAGCCTCCGGATCGAGCGTTGTTTCCCACAATTGCTCAGGGTTCATCTCGCCCAATCCTTTATAGCGGCTTAAGGTAATACCCTTTTTGCCGGCAGACATAACCGCATCAACAAAGGCGACCGGACCGGAAATTTTAGTTTCTCCATTCGCTTTGGTTATCAATTTTGACGGTTCGGCAAAGTTTTCAAGCAATAGACCTCTCAATTCGTTCAAAACTTTTGCCTCCGGACTTAGGAGAATGGTTTCGCCGATAACATGCTTTTCTTCTACACCACGCAAAGTCCGGCTAAAGGTGATGGTGTTATCATCATTCAGGGTTGCCTTCCAGCCTTTGTCATACTCGGCTTCATGAGAATCTAAGCGAACAACGGTTTCTGCCAAAACAGATTTATATTTTTCACGATTATTCATTAATTCGTTATCAAACAAGCCCTGAATAGCCATTTGTTCAACAATCTTTTCCGGCGCTTTGGTCCCTAAAATAGAGATTAAAGAACGTGCTTTACGGGTATTTTCAACCAAGCTGATTAACTCATTGCCGGCAATCTGCTCGCCATTGGACTTGTACAACACAGCGTCTTCACAACCACCGCGGGTTAAATAATCTTCCATCTCACGGTCGTCTTTAAGGTAAATAATGGAGTTGCCGCGTTTGGCTTTATATAATGGCGGTTGGGCAATATAAACATAACCGCGTTCGATTAATTCGGGCATTTGACGATAGAAGAAAGTCAACAACAAAGTTCTGATGTGGCTACCGTCGACATCAGCATCGGTCATAATCACAATCTTGTGATAGCGGCATTTATCAGCATTAAAATCATCACGTCCGATACCGGTACCAAGAGCAGTAATAATTGTGCCAATCTCTGCGGAATTGAGCATTTTATCAAAACGAGCACGCTCAACATTCAAAATCTTACCACGTAACGGCATAATCGCTTGATTTTTGCGGTTGCGCCCCTGTTTTGCAGAGCCGCCTGCCGAATCTCCCTCAACGATGAAAACTTCGGACAAGGCCGGGTCTTTTTCTTGGCAATCAGCCAATTTTCCGGGGAGAGAAGCTATAGAATCCAAGATACCTTTGCGACGTGTTAAATCGCGTGCTTTACGTGCGGCTTCACGGGCGGTCGCCGCTTCGACAATTTTTTCAACAATGATTTTAGCCTCATTCGGGTGCTCATCGAGCCATTCTTTGAATTTTTCGCCAATAACATTCTCAACAACCGGACGAACTTCTGAAGAAACAAGCTTATCTTTGGTTTGAGAAGAAAACTTCGGATCAGGCGCTTTAACCGACAAAACGCAGGTCATGCCTTCGCGCATATCTTCACCGGTAATGATGTTTTTATCTTTCTTTAAGAGATTGTTTTCTTGGATATAATTGTTAATTGTTCTGGTTAGTGCGCCACGAAAACCGGCTAAGTGCGTTCCACCATCCTTTTGTGGAATATTGTTGGTAAAACAAAGCATGCTCTCGTTGTAAGCATTCGTCCATTGCATAGCAACATCAACCTGAATGTCATCTTTTTCTCCGCTAAAGGCGATAATATTTTCATGCAGAGGGGCTTTGGATTTGTTAATATGGGTGACAAATGCACTTAAACCGCCCTCATAGTGGAAATCAACCTCTCGAGGCTCTGCGCCACGGCGGTCAATCAACTTCAGATAGACACCGGAGTTTAGAAAGGCTTTTTCTCTGATAGCACGCTCTAAAGTTTCAAAATTAAATTCTGTTTGCGTGAAAGTCTCTTTTGACGGCAAAAAAGTAACTTCCGTACCATGGCGACCGGGAGCATCAGCAACAACTTTTAAGTGTTCGGTTACATTACCATGAGCGAAACGGCAAATATGCTCTTTGCCCTCGCGCCAAATGCGCAAGTTCAGCCAATCAGACAAAGCATTTACAACCGAAACGCCCACACCATGCAAACCACCGGATACTTTGTATGAGTTATTATCAAACTTACCGCCGGAGTGAAGCTCGGTCATAATAACTTCAGCCGCAGAAATTCCTTCTTCCTTATGCATACCGACCGGAATACCGCGACCGTTATCACGAATCGTTGCCGAACCATCCGGATTTAAGATAATTTCGGTTTTATCACAATACCCGGCTAAAGCCTCGTCAATAGCGTTATCCAACACCTCGTAAATCATGTGGTGCAATCCTGAGCCATCATCGGTATCACCAATGTACATTCCCGGGCGTTTACGAACGGCGTCGAGACCCTTTAAAACCTTGATGGAATCGGCATTATATTCGGCTTCTTCTTTTTGAATTTCTGCGTTTGTCATTTCACTCATTACAATATCCTTAAATTCCTTTATTTTAGCTGCAAAAATAGTACACCAAATCCGAAAAATCACAAACATTTTATTGCTTTTTTCTGCTGTTTTTGTGGACAATTTCAAGCCTTTTTTGTTATAGACAAAAACTAAAAATTATAGTATGATAAATATAATGTGAATTTTTAGAAACCCTTCCTAACCTCCCCTTAAAATTAAGGGGAGGAACAAAAAGAAAGAAAACTATGAAAAAGATTGTCTTATATACTCAAAAAGGGGTTGATGATTCTCTAATAGCGGCAGCTCATGAGGCGATTGATGAGTTTATCTCTATGTTTCCCGAATATAAAAACTCATTTACGATTGAACTCCGTAAAGATGAAAATATTCACGATTTTCGTCATTCTTTAGAGAATAAGATTGTTAGCTCTCGAGATTCCAGCAGACCGGGAGAGATTAATGCTGCCAATTTAACAGATTTGCTCGGACAGGATGTTTGTAATAATGGTCGTTCAGACGAAATTCCTGTCTGTTTAGTTGATGATAAAATTTTTGATAAGAACAATATAAACGGACAAGCTGTTTTTTCTGATTGTTTTGGTCTTACGACAAAAAAATTAAACTATGATGCTTTAGTTGTTTCGGCAGAAGTCTGCGGTTTTGATAAAGAACTTATAAAAACTATTTTTATTCATGAATTAGGGCACGTTTTTAATGCCACACATCAAAACAGAGCAAACACTGTTTATGATGAAACAAAGGGTACTCACTGTAAAAATGATTTGTGTATTATGGGAGACAACAAATACCCAGAGTTAAATCAAGAACGCTTGCGCCGTAAAGCACAAGGAAATCCGCCGTTTTGTGATGAATGTATTGCCTCGATGCGTGAATATATGTCGCGTATGCCGGAATTAGTGAGACGTGTTCAAACCCAGCAAATTCAGACACCGCAACAGCAGCCTGGTGGCCGTCCGATTATTATGCCGACCGGTTTACCGACGGCGCCGCTGCCGCCAACCGAGCAATGGACTGAGGTTTTGCCTGTGTTGCCGCACAATAACCGCGAATGGAAAAAGGAAATTCGGGAATTTTATAAAAATGTTGCCGCTCGTGACGGTGATACCTATAAAGAAAATATTCGCTCACAAAATTATGTGGCTCGAATCAAGAGGGCTGATGGTTCAACTCTTGAGATTCAGGCTAATAACGAGTTCAATATTGCGCTTGGTGCAACGAAAACGCCTCAAAGAGACAATCTTCCAAGTCTCAAAGATATGCGCGATTTAGTTAAACTGACGCAACAGAAAAAGAGCGGTATGAATTTTGGTGAGAATAATGAGCCTGAGTTTAACGGACGGCTTTTGATTGCTTGTCTGGAGGCTCAGCCTAAACCCTTGGCTATGCGTAACCGTCCGCAAATTACACCGGAATTTTTGGCTCAATTACAACCGGAAACAAAACGTCGCTTACAAGCTATTATTAATGGGAGACAGCAACAACAGCAGCGCCCTCAGCAAAACACCAGGTAGATTTATTCTACCATATCAATCAGGCGTTCAAGATTATTGCGTTCACTGTTATTGTAACCGGAGAAGTCTTCTTTTTTGTTGTCTGTTTTTGATTTTTCATCTGCTTTTTCTTCTTTCTTTTTATCAGATTTCTTTTCTATCTCCGGTTTGGCCAAGCGATTGAATAATTCTTCGGATTCTTGTTTTTTCTGCGCTTCTTCGGCCTTTTCTTTATCATCTTTCTTTTCTTTTGAGCCCATATATTCACTGGTTTTTTCTTTTATCATATCCAGTGTTTCCTGAGGAATTAAATTTTCTATCGGTTTTGCAAATTCACCGGCTTTTTGGAAATATTTAGATTTCTGCATAACCTCAGGTTGTTTCTCTGGCGGCATACACCAACTTGCTAGGATATAAACCAAAATGATAATTAAAAAAGCCCTCATAATACCAAAAAACAGCCCTAATAATCTATCTAAACCATTTAACTTGCTGGTGCGAATTTTGCCAATCATGCTGTCGGTCAGGAAAATCCATATAACCATAAAAATAATCAGGATACAAATGGCGCTGACAATCCCTGCAAGTAGTCCACTTTCGACATATTGTTTTGCTATCGGCGTTAATACAGGTAACAGCCAAACAACTGCAAAACCACTCAAAACCCAGCCGACAATACTCAGGACTTCTTTTATTAATCCGCGGCTCAATGCAATAAGTGCGGAGATAATTACAACGATTAAAATAACGACGTCTAAATTATTGAGTGGTGTCATTTGCTTTTCCTTAATTAAACCAATTGATTAAACGTTGAACATTGCCGATTTCATAGATATTCATGTCATAAGAATTATTCTTCTTTTCATTACCATGGGTCGGCGGAACTATTGCGTTATTGAAACCCAGTTTGTGTGCTTCTTTGAGGCGTAAATTCGGCTGACTGACCGAACGAACCTCCCCGGACAAACCGATTTCGCCAAAAATAACCGCATCTGCCGGCAAAGGTTTGTTGGTTAGTGAAGAAATAACTGCCATAGCAACTGCCAGGTCTGCTGCCGGTTCGGAAATTCTTAAGCCGCCGGCAATGTTTAGATAAACATCTTGCGAAGATAAATTCATTCCGCAACGAGCTTCCAGAACGGCTAAAACCATTGCTAGGCGGTTTGAATCCCAACCGACAACCGCGCGTTTGGGGCTGGCATAGCCGGTCGGGCTGACAAGTGCCTGAATTTCGACCAAAACAGGTCGAGATCCCTCAATACCGGCAAAAACGCATGAGCCGGAAATATTCCCTTGTCGTTCTGCCAAAAACAAAGCTGACGGGTTTTCGACTTCAACTAAGCCTTTGTCCTGCATTTCGAAAACACCGATTTCGTCCGTTGCACCATAGCGGTTTTTAACAGCACGTAAAATCCTAAAATGGTGCCCTCTTTCGCCCTCAAAATATAAAACGGTGTCAACCATATGTTCCAAAACGCGCGGTCCGGCAATTGACCCTTGTTTGGTGACATGACCGACCAAAAATAAAACGAACCCTTTTTTCTTGGCTAACTTAATAAGCTCATAAGCACAGGCTCGAACCTGAGCAACACTGCCGGGGGTGGATTCAACCTCTTCTAAGTACATGGTTTGAATAGAATCGACAATCACGACCGCGGCATTAGATTTTTCAATTGTCGCAATAATGTCTTTCACACCCGTGGCACTGGCTAATTTGACCGGTGATTGATCCAATTCAAGACGTTTGGCACGAATCCTAACCTGGTCAATCGCTTCTTCTCCGGAAATATAGTAACATTCATACCCCTCCGGCTTGTTGGCTATTTTAGCGCAGGTTTGTAACAGCAAGGTTGATTTGCCTATTCCGGGATCACCGCCAACCAAAATAACCGAGCCGGGTACTAACCCGCCGCCGCTGACGCGGTCAAGCTCTTTTATCCCCGTTTCTAATCTCGAAATTTTTTCAAGCGCGCCGCTTAAGGGAACAAAGTCAAGAATTTTTCCTTTGCTTTTCGGGGCAAAATTGGAAAAGCCGTCCCCTGCGGATTTTTCTTCAACAATAGTGTTCCATTCTCCGCAAGAATCACATTTACCCTGCCATTTGGGGTAAACGGCTCCGCAAGTCTGACAAACAAATTCTATTGTACTTTTTTTTGCCACTTTACACCTCGACGCTGATTGGTCCTTTTGAGCTGCCGTTAATAAATTGTTTGACATACGGGTTGGTTGTTTTATCCATTTGTTTGACTGTCCCCTGCCATACAATCTTACCTTTATACAACATGGCAATCTTATCGGCAATTTTGCGCGCCGATGCCATGTCATGCGTAATGGTCAAGGCTGTTGCGCCCAAACCTTTTACTGATTCAATAATCAAGTCGTTAATAACATCAGACATTATCGGATCAAGACCGGTGGTCGGCTCATCAAAGAAAATAATTTCAGGACGAGTGGCAATTGCTCTTGCCAAACCAACACGTTTTTGCATACCTCCGGAAAGTTCTGATGGTGATAAATCGGCCACTTCTGCCGCCAAACCAACTTGACGCAGAACACGAATAGCCTCTTCTTTTGCTTGTTTACGTGGCATTTTTTGGTTTTCTATTAAGCCAAAGGCAACGTTTTCCCAAACGCTTAAACTATCAAACAGTGCGGCTCCCTGAAAAAGCATTCCCATCTTGGCATAGCTTTTTTCGGCCTCATCTCTTTCAAGTTGGGTAATGTCTACATCGTCAATTTTAATTGTTCCGGAATCTGGGGTTAAAATACCTTGGATACATTTTATCAGAACTGATTTACCGGTACCCGAGCCGCCAATAACAACCAAAGATTCTCCTTTTTTAATCTCCAGGTCAACACCGTCTAAGACCTTCTTTTTACCAAAAGCTTTATGTAATCCGTGGATTTCTATCTTATTTTCTTTCATTACAAAATCTCCTATTTGGTAAACAGCATACCGGTGATGATATAGTTAAAGATTAAAATCAAAATCGATGATGCCACAACCGCATTGGTCGTTGCCTCGCCAACACCTTGAGCACCGCCTTTTGACTTATAACCATTATAGCACCCCATTAATGATATAATAAAACCAAAGACAGCTCCTTTGATTAAACCGGTCACAACATCAATCGTTTGCAACTCATCTAAAGTTGAATTGATATAATTGGCCGGGTTGAAATCCAGTTGATAAATACTGACGACATAACCACCAAAAATTCCTATAATGTCTCCAATGATAACAAGCATCGGCAAGACTAAAACACCGGCAATAATTCGCGGTGCAACAAGATATTTGAAAGGATTGGTCGACAGGGTTGTTAA
Source organism: uncultured Rhodospirillales bacterium (assembly GCA_902778645.1). Classification (GTDB taxonomy): domain Bacteria; phylum Pseudomonadota; class Alphaproteobacteria; order RF32; family CAG-239; genus Scatocola. The sequence continues at coordinate 11,964 of CACYYO010000018.1, forward strand.
AGCATCAATTTGCTCGGTCACACGCATTGTTCCGATTTCTGCTGCCATTGCCGCCCCAATACGTCCGGCAACCATTAATCCGCAGAACACCGGAGCTAACTCTCTGGTAACGGAAATTAAAACAACCGAAGCGACAGCACTTTCGGCACCATAACTTGAAAAACCGGAGTATGTTTGCAAGGCAATAACCATACCGGCAAAGATGGTCGTTAATGCAACAACCGGCAAGGAATAGAATCCTATATCCATAAACTGCCGTCCCAGCAGTTTGAAGTAAAACGGCGGTGTCAGGCAATGATAAATTGCTCTCGCAACAAATAAAGATAATTCACCTAAGCGAAAAATAAACGTTACCAGCGTCTTTCCTAAGCGACGCAAAAATCTTTCCATAAAGCCCATTGTTTCACCCTACTTTGTTATGGTTAAGCTATAAATGTTGTTTGTATATTAATGTAATCCCTAAAAAAATCAACCGGCTTATCACTTTTCATCACAAGCTAGTCTGATTTTGTAGACAGCACTCGGTTCAAAAGGATAGATTTTGATTTTTTTTATTTTTTTAGTTTCAAAAACCCAGAAATCCGGTGATGGTAGTCTTTCAATATCTTTTAGAGATTTAACGAGGTCGACAACCAGATTTACGGATATTTCTTTTTTTATTTTTTGTTTGATAATACCTATCCCTCTGACCTCTAGTAATCCTTTTATATTTTCCGGACAAGAAGCGTATATTCTATTGTTTTTTACAGATAAATCCGTTCTATCATCTGATACCAAAATTGCACCCGTTTGTTCAATCAGACGCAACGCTAAATCCGATTTTCCGGCACCTGAAGGACCGATTAGTAAAATTCCTTTTTTGCCCAGCGCAACACATGATGCATGAATATTTGTCATTTTAATCTTTTAGGGGTAAAAAACGTTGATACTGTTTTTCTGAACTAAAAATAAGTTCTATTTTTCGTCCTTGTTCAAAAGGTGTTATATTAACACCTATAGCCTTACGAGGTAAGTAACCGGCCATTTTGTCAGGCCATTCAATCAGGCAAACACCTTCATACATCGCTTCCTCTATCCCTAATTCAAAAATTTCTTCCGCCGATTTGAGACGATATAAATCAAAATGGTATATCGGGTAATCCGGTGCATCATACATTTGCACAAGTGTAAAGGTCGGGCTGGGAACTTCTGTTTTTCCGCAAAGACTTTGAATAAAAGCTCTGGCAAAAACACTCTTTCCCATCCCTAATGTTCCGGAAAGGGCAAAAACATCGCCAAGGCAACAGAATTGCGATACTTTTTCCCCTAACAGAATTGTATCTTCCTCTTTATTGCATATAAAATCAAGTTTGTATTCTGTCATCTAAAAGAAACTTTTACGGTTCGGATCTTTAACTTTCGGTTTGATTATTTTATATTGCGGTTTACGATTTTGAATAGCCTCCCAATCCCATGGTTTATAGAATCTACCCTGCCATAATCCGTTTCTTTTTTGTTGAGCGTTTTGTTCATAAGGAACATAAACATCAGCTTCCCGCGGATCTGCAACCGCCCAACCGGCGTTAACCAATGCTGCACCTATATCATATGGTCCTAAATTGCAAACAGCGAGCATTGCTCCGTTTTTCTCAGATATAACTCGGCAAGTCACAGGATTTGAGGTCAGCCAACTTTGTAGCCAAAGGGCAGCATGCTTTCCACAAGCATATGATTCTCCGCGACGATTTGCGCAGGTTTGAGTAATTGACGGCGCAGCAATTCCATATAATTTTACCCGGCGTCCTTGAGCGTTCAAAGTGTCGCCACTTACAACAGAAACCTGACTCGTAAAACTCGGTAATTCATCAATATTAAATTGACGCGCTTGTTTGCTTCCACCTATCAGCCCATTGATAAATCCTTTGAGCCCTCCTTGATTTTGGACTTGAGTTGCCGGTTGTACCGGCTCTTTTTGCTGCTGCTTTTGCGGTTGGGGCTGTTTTTCTTGAAGGGGTGTTTCTTCCTCGAAATTTTCATCAATGGTGACTTCCGGCTCAGGAACTTTCAACTGTGGAGCGGCAACAGTGCTTTGTCCGCCGATAAATGTTCTTAAATTCGTTATGACACCACCCAGGCCATCATTAAATCCGCCGATTGCATATATGACAAAGCAGACAATACTCATAATAACAATGAATGAAGGAAGGCAACCCATGGCGCGCCATGCCATTTTTGTAAATAAATACAAAGCGATAAGACCAAGAATTAAACCAATGAATCCGCCACCTTGTAAAAGCATATTAGAACTTTGAGTTCCGCTCCCGCCGACTAAAATAAACCCTAAAGCAAAGCAGCCCAAAAACAATTTCTTGAAAAAACTCATGGTTTGTATCCTTTCCTACTTACTTTATTACTATAAACTTCCTTTTTAAGAAAAGCAAGGCATTAAAAAACCGCCTTTCATTGTAGGCGGTTTTCTTAAATAAATTATGAAGATTATTCGGCTTTTTTGATTTTTTCACTGTCGGCTTTTGTATAGCAATTACAGTGACAAATGCCATTTTTTTCTATATCACTGCGGCATAATTCGGAAATACAATATCTATCAGCGTTGTTACCGTCGCACGGGCATCTTTGCCACTCAGAATCGCCAAACATCATTGTTTTGGCACGTGCTATCTTCTCGATATTTGCTGTCGGAACATAGCCTGCCGCTGAGCATTTTTCTTTCATTTTTTCAAGTATTGTCATTATATTAGTCCTTTTTCTTAGTCTATTACTTTAATAGAGAACTTTTCGTTCGTTGCCGGAGCATTTTGAACCATATTCACGGGCTGAGCCATCATTACCGTTCTTTGATTATTTCTGTTTTGCTCCAAGATGTCTATAATCATATCAAGTTCTGCCGGTGATGCATACTGTAAAACGACTTTTCCACCACCTTGTTTACTCGGATTTATTTTTATGCGTAACCCAAGCGTTTTATTGAGGCTTTTCTCAATATCCGTCACATCTGTGCTTTTGGGTTCTTTTGTTTTTTCAGGCAGATTTTTATTGTTCTTTATTTTAGAAACCATATCCTCTACCTGTCTGGCATTCAAACCTTTTTTCATGATCTGCTCGGCTAGCTGCTCGGCATTTTCCAAACCGATTAAAGGTCTGACTTGTCCGGCTGTTAATTTACCCTCTTTGATAAAAGATTGAACTTTTGCCGGTAAATTTAAGAGTCTTAACGTGTTGGCAATATAGCTCCTTGATTTGCCGATTGTCTGCGATAGGGCCTCTTGTGTATTTGAAAATTCATTAATCAAACGTTGCAGTGCTTCAGCTTCTTCAATGGCTGACAGATTCTCACGCAACAGATTTTCAACTAAAGCTACTTCGAGGACTTCTTTATCGTTCATTGTCTTTTCAATAACCGGAACTTTAGTTAATCCGGCAATTTGTGAAGCACGCCATCTTCTTTCACCGGCAATCAGTTCATACCCGTATTCAGAACGTCGAACCAGAAGCGGTTGCAAAACACCCTTGTCTTTTATAGATTGTGCCAGGGCATTTAAGGATTCTTCATCAAACTCCGTTCGCGGTTGAAATTTACTCGGTTTTATCAGGCTGATTTCAACCAAGCTTTCGTTGTTACTGCCTTTGTTTTCTGTTTGAATATCCTCGTTCAAATCATCATCACCAAGCAATGCTCCTAACCCGCGTCCCAGACTTTTGCGTTTGTGAGAATTCGACTCTCCTGACACCATTTTTTCTAATTCATTATCTAGCATGCTAATAATTCCTTTTCTCTTTTTAATACTTCACCGGTCAGACTAATATAAGCCTGCGACCCAGGGCATTTAAAGTCATACAGTAAAACAGGTTTACCGTGGGAGGGTGCTTCGGATATTCTGACATTCCTCGGAATGACAGTTTGATAAACTTTTTTGCCAAAGTAATTACGAACATCATCTTCAACCATTTGTGACAAGTTGTTTCTTCTGTCATACATGGTCAGAACAACACCGTGTAATTCAAGTTCAGGATTAAATCTCTTTTTTATTTGATTGATATTTCTGATTAAATCGGTAATTCCTTCAAGTGCTAAAAACTCACACTGTAAAGGAACAATCACAGCATTGGCCGCAACTAATGCATTAATTGTTACCAAACTGAGTGAAGGCGGACAGTCTATCAAAATATAATCATAATTAATTCCACCCGCCATTAATGCTTTTTTGAGCATAAATTCACGATGTTCTATTTCTATCAATTCGACTTCTGCACCCGCTAAATCCGGAGATGACGGAATAATTGAAAATCCCGGAACCTCTGTCCAAACGACTGCCTCTGATAATGTTTTCTCGCCAAGCAACACTTCGTATGATGATGCCATGCGTCCTCTTTTGTTAATTCCCATTGAGGTTGAGGCATTCCCTTGCGGATCCAAATCAACAACCAGAACCTTTTTTCCGGTTGCGGCCATTGCCGTTGCAATATTAACGGTTGTTGTCGTTTTGCCGACTCCCCCTTTTCTGTTAGCTATTGCGATTATTCTTGACATTATTTAACTCCTTTAAGCGGTGATAAATTAGTGATAAGCAAAATGACGCCTTCTTCCGAGACTTCATTTTTTTCGATTGTTAGGTTGAATTTCCATTTTTTATTTGCTGTTGCCAGCTCTTCTTTATAGCTTTTTCCTTTCGGAAAAATCATTAATGTTTTCTTGTTTGATAATTTGTATGCATATTGCAGAAGGTCTGAAAGATTGCACATGGCACGAGATGTGATAACATCTGCTTTCGGTAAGTTCAGATTTTCGATTCTATCGTTTATTATTTCAACATTTACACCGCATAACGATTTGACAGCGTTTAAATACAGTGTTTTCTTTTTTATACTTTCTATCAATGTTATTTTTAAATACGGTGTTTTATCATTTGCTAAAATAGCAAGCACCATTCCCGGAAATCCTGCTCCCGAACCAAAATCGTAAAGTATTTTAGAACCTTCTGGAATATATTTTATTAGTTGCATCGAATCTAAAAAATGACGCTGCCATGCATTTTCTAGCGACTTTTTACTCACTAAATTAAACTTATTTTGCCACTCAAAAAGAGAGGATTCATAAGTTTTCAATTTTTGAAATGTTTCACGTGAAACATTGTATGTCTCGATTATTTTTTCCATATAAAAATTTATATATTTTTATATTTAAATTTAAAATAAAATTATGAGACTTATAAACACATTTATTTTTATGAATTATTTTTACTTTTATTTCAATAAATTAAACAATGTTCTTTGACTCAAAAATTAAATATAGGACAATACCTGTTTTTATAATTTATATCAGCAAGCAATTTTTCTGCTTTTTCAAAATGTTGTGCTAACATATTAACAGAGTGCGCATCGTCACTGATGATAACCGGAACGTTTCTTTTACATAATTCTTTTATCATCCAAGTATGCGGATGCTGTTCTCCTATCTTCGTCCAGCCGCTTGTGTTGAGTTCATATGGTTGTTTATAGCTTGCCAGTGTTTCGATAACCTCAAACTTTTTATCATTCCAAAAAGGGTCACAACAAAAGTTAAACAGTTTACAAACATCAAGGTGAGCAATAAAATTAAAATATCTGCTCTTAATCGATTCTATTATATTATCCCAATAATTGTTTAAATACAGTGTTAGATCTTTATCTTTTATTTCCAACTCATGGTGCTTTTGCAGATAATATAAATTCATTATATACGATTCTGTCTTATCGCGCAAATAATGGGTCGCGCCAATATAATAGTCAGCTTTTATTTCTTTTTGAATTTTTTCAAATAAATTTCGCCACTCGGAAGACGGAAAAAAATCTACTTCAAAACCGACTTTTACATCTATTTTAGTGTTTAAAGACGCTGTTCTAATGTCTTCTATAACTCTTTTATAAATATCACAAGCTTTATTAAAATCAGAAAAAAACATTTGCGACTGATCCGGCATATTCGGATGAAAAGCGAGGTGATTGCTTATTCCTATTTTTATAAAACCAATTTTTTCGGCTTCTTCGATCATTTCTTGTGGCGTATTTCTGCCATCAAAAATACCGAAATTATTTGTATGCATATGGTAGGAAAAATTTTGCATTATTCAGCTCTTTTCAATGTATCCCAGCAGGGCGGTGATGGCGGCCGGTGTTACGCCGGAGATACGTGATGCCTCCCCTATTGTCATCGGCTTTATTTTAGATAATTTTTGAACCATTTCGCGCGATAAACCACCTATTTTACTATAATCAATGTCATCACGGATTTTTAGGTTTTCATCTTTTTTGAAGACTTCAATATCAGCTAATTGCCGTTTCAGATAGCCGGCATATTTTGCCTCTATTTCTATTTCTTCATAGACGTCATCAGGCATAACAGATAATTCCGGCCACAAGTTATTAATTGTTTCACGTGAAACACCCTCATACGACATAATGTTAAATGCTGTTCTTTTGGTTCCGTCACGTTTTGCTTTTATTCCTACACTTTCTAATTTATCGGGTGTTGTATAAAGGGTATTGCAAATGTCTTTATATTTGTTTATTTGCTCGTATTTAGCTTTAAATACACCGTATCTTTTTTCTCCGACACAACCTATTTGATGGCCTAATTCCGTCAAACGAGCATCGGCATTATCAGCTCTTAACAAAAGACGATATTCGGAACGGGAAGTAAACATACGATATGGTTCATCAACACCTTTAGTGATTAAATCATCAACCATAACACCTATATATGCTTGACTCCTGTCAATCGTAAATTCTCTGCCTTTGCCTTCCGCATATAATGCCGCATTGACACCGGCAAGCAATCCTTGAGCGGCTGCCTCTTCATAGCCGGTTGTCCCGTTTATTTGTCCGGCTAAATAGAGTCCTTTTATTTTTTTGCACCCTAAATTATGATTAAGCTCTTGAGGATCAACATAGTCATATTCTATAGCATAAGCATAACGCAGGATTTCAACATCTTCCAATCCTTCCATTGTGTGAATGAATTGTTCTTGCACATCTGCCGGCAGAGATGTTGATATACCGTTCGGATAAACAACATCTGTATCCAACCCCTCCGGTTCAAGAAATATTTGGTGACTTGTTCTGTCTGCAAATTTAACGAGTTTGTCTTCAATGCTCGGACAATAGCGCGGTCCGATACCGGTAATCAACCCGGAAAAAAGGGCGCACTTGGAAAAATTATCTCTTATGATTTTATGTGTTTTCTCGTTAGTATGTGTGACATAGCATTTAATTTGCGGATTGGTAATTTCTTTGGTTAAATAAGAAAAAGGAAGAGGCGGATTGTCACCTTCTTGAGTTTCGAGTTTTTCCCAATGAATTGTTTTACCGTTCAGACGTGCAGGCGTTCCCGTTTTTAAGCGCCCAACCTTTAAACCCATTTGCTTTAAATACGGTGTTATCCCCGTACAACTAACGTCTCCTATTCTGCCACCTATACTTGTCTCATGCCCGACAAACATTACACCATTTAAGAAAGTTCCTGAAGTCAGGACAACAGCTTTAGCTTTAAATACAGTGTTATCCGAAAGTGTTATACCTGTTACTTTATTTGTTTCAAAAATAAGCCCCTCAACAGCACCTTCAATCAAATCCAAATTTATTTGTTGCTGAAGAGCCTCAAGCATATATTTTTTATAAAGTTTTCTGTCTGCTTGAGCGCGTGGACCTCTGACAGCAGGTCCTTTAGATAGGTTAAGCATCCTGAATTGTATTCCGGCTTTATCAATTACCCTTGCCATTAAGCCATCAAGCGCATCAATTTCTCTAACAAGGTGACCTTTACCCAGTCCGCCGATTGCAGGATTACATGACATTTCGCCGATTGTTGATATTTTATGTGTCACTAAGGCAGTTTTTGCCCCTATGCGCGCTGCAGCCGCACAAGCTTCACAACCGGCATGTCCTCCACCAATAACTATAACGTCGTATTCTTTATTCATTTTTACTGCCTTGTTATATTTTTTTTGTTATTTATCATAAAATGATTATCAAGCTATTAATAGTCTCTCATTTAAAACAAAAAAATCCGCTTTTATAAGCGGATTATTTAACAAGAAGGTTATGCCTGACAAGATAATTAAACATATCATCTTTTTCTCTGCAGTGCATGATGTTTGGCAGATGGATAAAGATTGATACCAGCGTTTTTGCACTATCACAAAGTGCACCATGCTCAAACATATCGTTTCCAGGAAAATCTTCTTTCACTTGATAAAAGAGAGTCTCCATAGCGTGGCGTAAATCATGAAGAGCTGCTTCTTCATACTCATTGCGCGCATGGCAATCGAGTAACAGGTTTTCTGATTTATCAAAATGTTCATAAACAATTTTGAACTTTTTTCCTATATCATCAAGATACCCGAGAACAGGGTAACCAAAAAACTTTGTTACATCCGGTGTTTCGGACATTAACTCGTCAAGAGTCAGGACTTGTATATGATTTTGAGTCATATAGTCCTCATACTTGTTTTTGTTCATAAGCAATAAGTTTAATAGTTTAACAATAATGATTTTATAGTATTTTTATAAAACAAATAACTCAAAAGTCAACAAAAATTACTTACCAATACAAAATGTTCCGAATATTTTATCAAGTATTTCATCAACTTCTATCTGACCGGTAATTTTACCCAATCCGCGAGAAGCTAAACGAATATCTTCGGCTGATAACTCTATTTCTTTATGTAAATTAAATTTTTCGAGATTTTCAAGTGTTTCCTTTAAAGCTTCGCGATAACGACTGCGTGTGATAAGTAAATTTGAATTAGATGTGAATTTTAGAGATATTATTTCACTTATTTTATCTATTAGTTTATCTATACCTTGTTTATACTTGGCAGAAATACACAGACAACCTTGTTTTTCAAACTCTTTTACTTTTTCTTCCAGCAACTTGTCACATTTATTGGCAACAAAAATTAATTTATCCGCAAACTTTTTCTTAATATTTTCAAACAACTGAACTGTATCTGTTAAACCATCAAACAAACATATTATTAAATCTGCTTCTTCTATTTTTTGGTGGGCAATTTCTATCCCTTTCTTTTCTATAGCATCTTCTACTTCACGCAGACCTGCCGTATCCGTAAACATAACCGGATATCCTTTCAAATCAATATGAACATCTATGGCATCACGGGTTGTTCCTGCAATATCAGAGACGATTACAGCTTCACGATTAACAATTGCATTCAATAGACTTGATTTTCCGGCATTCGGTGCACCTACAATAACTATCCTGAAACCTTCTCTTAAACGTTCACCTATCTGATTATTTGAAAGGTGTTTTCTTATGTCTTCAGAAAGTTTAAATACAGTGTTTTCGATTTTAAATACATCGTTTTGTGGAATTTCTTCATCAGGAAAATCTATATATGCCTCTAAATATGATAAAACTTTTACCAATTGTTCCCGCCAACCGGAATAAAGATTTTTCAGATTACCTTCCATTTGGCGCATGGCATATTTTTGTTGTTCAGATGTCTCGGAATCAATTAAATCTGCTAAACCTTCCGCCTGTGTTAAATCCATTTTACCATTATAAAAAGCTCTTTTAGAAAACTCTCCGGCTTCTGCCAAACGAAAGTTTTTTATTTGAGATAAATTTTCTAAAACGAGGGCTATGACAGCTTTTGATCCGTGGATCTGTAATTCGACAATATCTTCACCCGTAAAGGAATAAGGAGCCTTAAAATAAAGCAGTAAACATTTATCTATTGTTTCACGTGTAACAATCGTTTTTAAATCAACGAAATAAGCATAACGAGGTTTTATGTTTTCAACACTCAATGAAGTCATTTGCTTAATAACTTGTTTGGCATTTTTACCAGAAATTCTGATAACCGCAACGCCTGATTTTCCGTATACCGTTGATAAGGCATATATTGTTTTATTATCCATTTTTATCTCCATTAACCTTTATGTAGCAAAAGACTCTAAAATAGTCAAATCAAAATAAAGGCTGTTTTTTTGACTTTGGGTGAGTCTTTTATTTTTTGTTAATTGATTTATTATAAAATGTGTTTAAAGCTTATTAGCGGGCTTCCTACGGACTCTTATTTTTTTAAACCGAAAGTTGTAAAAATGAAATATAAACTCGTTATATGGGATTTTGATGGTGTTATTGCCGACAGCGAAAAAGTATGGCTCAAAAACAGGCAAGAAAGCTTAAATAAAAAATTCAATCTGAATTGGGATTTTCAGACCACAAATAAATATCTCGGCGGCATGAGTGACAAAACTAAAAAACATATTTTAGAAAAAATGGGATATAAAACAGATGATTTTTTTTGGGATGAGCAAATTAAACTAGATATGGCGGCTATGCGTCAAAACGGGTTAGATGTTACTCCTTATGTTGAGGAACTCATAAAAAAACTTCCAAAGCAATGTATTGCTACAGGCGGTGTTATGACAAAAACAAAGGTCAAATTAGAAGTTATCGGTTTTTGGAATAAGTATTTTAGTGAGCAAAATTTATTTACCGTCGATATGGTTAAACACGGCAAGCCTGAACCTGATTTATTTTTATTTGCCGCGCAAAAAATGGGAGAACTTCCTAAAGACTGTATTGTTATTGAAGATTCTATTGCCGGCATGATGGCAGCTCAAAAAGCAGGTATTGATGTGATTGCTTTTTTGGGATGTGAAATGTATCACAATGATGCATATCTGCAGCGCGTTAAAGAATTGGGTATTAAAAATATCTGCTATACCATGCAAGAAGTTGAGAAAATTGTCCTTGATTAAAAAAACGCCGTTACATTAAAGTAGCGGCGTTTTTTTTAACTATTCATCGTATCAAAGAAGTCTTGGTTATCTTTACTGTGCTGTAATTTATCAAGCAGGAATTCCATACCGTCAGTCATTCCCATTTGCATTAAAACACGACGTAAAACCCACATTTTAGACAATGTTGCTTTATCTACCAAAAGCTCTTCTTTACGTGTTCCGGAACGAGTAATATCAATGGTCGGGAACAGGCGCTTATCGGTTAATTTTCTATCCAAGATGATTTCTGAGTTACCTGTTCCTTTAAACTCTTCAAAAATAACTTCATCCATACGCGAACCAGTATCAATCAAGGCTGTGGCAATAATGGTTAACGAACCGCCTTCTTCAACATTACGTGCAGCACCTAATATACGTTTCGGACGTTGCAGGGCGTTTGCATCAACACCACCGGTTAAAACTTTACCTGATGACGGAATAACCGTATTATAAGCTCGACCGAGACGGGTTATTGAATCAAGCAAGATAATAACATCTTTTTTGCTCTCAACCAAACGTTTGGCTTTTTCAATAACCATTTCAGCCACCTGAACGTGACGAGCCGCCGGTTCATCAAAGGTTGAAGAAATAACTTCTCCTTTAACGGAGCGTGTCATATCCGTCACTTCCTCCGGACGTTCATCAATCAATAAAACCATTAAATAAGCTTCAGGGTGATTAGCCGCTATCGCGTGAGCTATATTTTGCAGCATAACTGTTTTACCGGTTCTCGGCGGCGCAACAATCAGTCCACGTTGACCTTTACCCTGAGGTGAAATTAAATCAATAACACGACAAGTGTAATCTTTTTCCCCGCAGATAATATCAAAATTAAGTTTTTCTGTCGGATACAGTGGTGTTAAGTTATCAAAATTAACACGTAATTTTGATTTTTCAGGATCATCAAAGTTAATTGTATTAATCTTTGTTAAAGCAAAATAACGCTCATTGTCTTTAGGGGCTCTGATTTCGCCTTCGACCGTGTCGCCGGTTCTTAACCCAAATTTTTTAACCTGTGCCGGAGAAACATATATATCATCAGGACCGGCTAAATAGTTTGATTCGGCAGAACGTAAAAAGCCAAAGCCGTCAGGCATAACTTCTATAGTCCCTTCACCACAAATGGCCGTGTCATCATCGTCTGTTAATTGTTTGAGAATAGCGAACATTAAATCTTGTTTACGCATAGAAGAAGCATCTTCTATCCCTAAGTCTTCTGCCTGTTTTAAGAGCGCAGTCGGAGACTTTTGCTTTAATTCTTTTAAATTCATAAAATACCTTATTTGTTTGATTAATGAAAAAAAGGAGTGATATAAATATACATGTGCATGTATGCTTTGCTTATAAGATTTAAATCGTTTATTGTCAATTATTATTGTTGGGTAGAGAGGTGATTTTATGCACATTCTGCTTTCCTACTTTTTAAATTTAAATTTTTAGTAGTTGTTTGTATATGATTGTGCTTCGTGGGGATAACTTTTTATGCACATATTTATCCTCAAAGAGGGCTCTGTTTATAAGTTTTTTGGGACTCGAATTGAGGTTGTTAAGGAATCGTTAATATTTACGACAAAGCTAAAATAAAAAGTTATTCTTATAAAATTTTATGCAGAGGGTTGTGTTTATTTTTATGCTTGTGGGTATGTTGATATAATAAATTTTACAAAACGAGGATTTTTTGCTATAAGTATTGTTGAGAGCTGTTTTTATACACAGATTTTGGTCTTTTTGTGGATAAGCGGACTAACCTTTTGATGAAAGGTCATAATATGAAAGTTATAGGTATCACCGGTGCAATAGGTTGCGGAAAAACAACTTTTGCTAATATAATTAAAAAAATGGGCTATGAGGTTTTTGATGCTGATAAAGAAGTTGCCCTTATTTATGAAAATGAGAATTTTTTGCAATTACTAAAAAGTGTTTTCCCGAGAGTTTTTAATAGTAACGGGGTAGATAAAAAACTTTTAAGAAAAATTGTGTTTTCTAATCAGCAGGAGCTTTTGAAATTAGAGGATATTATTGAACCTTTTTTACATCAGATATTTGTTCATAAAATAAATGAAACGGCTGATAAAAAAGGTGTTATGTTTATTGATGCGGTGTTGTTGTTTGAAAAAGGGTGGAATCATTTTTGTAAAAAAGTCATTTGTGTAACTGTTGACCCTGAAATACAAAAAAATCGTGTTATGGCAAGGGATCATTTAACAGAAGAAGAATTTTTCAAAATTTATCATTTACAAATGAATAATGATTTAAAATGTAAAATGTCGGATATTGTGGTTGATACTAATTGCAGTTTGGAAGAGTTGGAGAAAAAGGCAAAAGAGGTCTTGAGGAATATATAAAATATGGTAAGAGAAGTTGTTTTTGATACCGAAACAACAGGTATGAATCCTGAAACAGGGGATAAACTGGTTGAGATAGGGGCTGTTGAATTAATTAATCATATTCCGACAGGGGTGACATTTCATCGCTATATTAATCCGCAGAGAGAAGTTCCGGAAGATGCTTTTAAGGTTCATGGTTTAAGCTATGATAAGTTGAAAAATTATCCGACGTTTGCCGAACAGGTTGATGATTGGATAGAATTTGTCGGTGATGCTGTTTTGGTGGCTCATAATGCACCGTTTGATATGAAATTTATCAATTATGAGCAAAAAGAATTAGGGCGGATAACGTATGGTAATGAGCGCGTTATCGATACCCTTGAAATAGCGCGGAAATTATTTCCGGGTGCCAGAAATAACTTAGATGCTCTTTGCAAAAGATTTAATGTAGATAATAGTGCGCGTACGTTGCACGGCGCATTGCTTGATGCTGATTTGTTGGCAAAAGTTTACCTTGAATTATTGGGCGGACAAGAGCCGACAATGCTTGGCGGAGAGCAAAAAAAACAGGTTCAGACAGCTCAATTTATTGATGAAAGTCAAATAAAAAGAAATTATCGTGAGCCGCGCATTTTTGCTCTTTCTGAAGAGGAAGAAAAAGAACATTTGGCGTTTATGGAGAAGAATCTGACAGATGCCGTATGGCTGAAATGAAAATTTATATAATGGGTAACTAATACAGATTTTGCGAGTAGAAAAGATACTCACGTACTTTTTCCGCAAGTTTGAAAAATTGTTATAAGCTGATGGATTATTACGGTTACTGCTTAAAACTTGTTCCTAAAGAATGATGCTAAATATAAAGCCCTGATTTATTTCAGGGCTTTATAAATTTACTTTCCGCACAGATAATCAAATTCTGCTTTTTTATGGTCAAGCATGGTTTGTTGGTCAACAGGGAGTTTAGCCGGTTTACGGGCAATCACATATTGGGGTAAAATCTTTTTTATTTCTGCAATCGGTTTATCAAAATTTTTAGCTCTAAGGCGGATTTTTTTACCTTGTCCGGCGGAAACTTTTTGAGTAATTTCGCCGGTGTCGGCATCTTCAAACTCATCAAAAGTAACTCTTAAGTTTTGCAAGCCGTTCGGGATTAAAAACTCAATAAATTCGCCCTTATCTATGTAATTTCTGACTTCAAAAACAGCCTCATATCCCTGCCATTCAACGATTGAGCCGGCAAACAGCCATTCTCCAAGAGTGCGGGTATATTCATAATTTTGGCTGATGTTGGTTAATTTACCATCATGGAATCCAAGGCAATAACCACGATTTTGCAGCGTGTATAAATCGTCCATATATTTATGATAATCCCAAGTTTCAGGAGAGCGGTAATAATCATCAATGGCTTGGCGATAGGTACGGGCGACAACAGCGGCATAATATTCGGTCTTGTTACGCCCCTCAACTTTGAGGGAATCCATACCGATAGAAAGCAGGTCATTTAATCTCGGCATGAGGCACATATCTTTTGAATTAAGCATATAGCCGCCGTGCTCATCTTCCATAACCTCAAAATATTCGCCGGGACGGAATTCTTCTTCAATCAAAAATTCGAACATATCTTTATTTTGGTCATTGATTTCAATTTCTTTGATTGTGCCGTCTTTGAGACGTAAGTGTAATTTATAATGCCAACGGCAGCAGTGAGCACATTTTCCTTGATTAGCACTACGATCGGCTAAATAATTTGAAATCAGGCAACGGCCGGAATAGGACATACACATTGCACCGTGCATAAAACATTCGAGTAAAATATCAGGGCATTTTTGGCGGATTTCTTTCATTTCCTCAAAGGTGACTTCTCTCCCGAGAACACAAAGTTTAGCTCCCTGAGACTGCCAGAACTTAACCGCTTGCCAAGAACAGATATTAGCTTGGGTTGAAACAAAGCGGTTTAATTCCGGTGCATTATCTTTAACATATTGAAAAACACCTGGGTCAGCAATTAAAACACCGTCCGGTTTGAGTTGGCGGAGTGTATCTAAAAAGTGTGGTAACTTTTCAACGTCACGGTTATGCATAAATAGATTTAAGGTGAGATAAATCTTTTTGCCGTGGTCATGAACAAATTTGATTCCTTCCTGAATATCTTCCATGGTAAATTTTGATTGCGTGCGTAAACTCATATCCGGTGTACCGGCATAAACAGCATCTGCACCATATAAAACAGCGGTTTTTAACTTAACAAGCGAGCCGGCGGGTAATAACAATTCAGCTTTATCTAACATTTTTAATCCTTAAATTCTATACTTTTGGTGTAAACGGTTAATTTACCGAGGAGGGTTGATGGTTTTTCTAATTTAGCAATAAAGGGGTGGTTGTTTTTTTTATCCTTTAGTATCCAAACATAAAAAGGATTATCAGGGGTTATTTGAAAAATTAAATCATCATGGTTTTGCCCTAAATCATCGGCATAGAAAGAACATTTTGCGGCAGTCCCTTCATACGGAGAATATTCGTTGGCACTGATATTTTCTTTACCTTCATCTTGAAAAACAATATCAAAATTTTTTTTGCCGTCAAAAACGTGGAGGCGGGCATTGCAAAATCCCATCTTGGTATATTGAACGATCATTTCTGCCAAAACAGTCTGGAGATCGGTTGTATGAATATTATCCGGCGGAGGTAATATTTCAACTTTTTTTTGATTGGAACTGTTTTTATTACTTATTCTATAAATGGGTTTGCCGTTATTATCATAAAACATTTCTTTTTTACGTGTATTAAATCTGGATTTAGAGTCAGAAACGTAGCTGGTAGTATTAAATATGTTATTTTTGATTGTTCCGGTGGTTTTATATTATGCCGTAAAGGG
>CACYYO010000019.1 GCA_902778645.1 uncultured Rhodospirillales bacterium
TGTAAGGCGGCATAAAGAATGTTTCCGGTGCGTACAACCTGTCCTTTGGGATTGATTTGTTGTTCATAAATAATTTTAAAGGTGTCGCCTTTGTGAATATCTTTTCTGAAATTAATGGAGCGGCTAAAAATATTGCTGAAATTGGCAATGATTTTACCGGAGACACCGGCATTACGCATAGAAACAGATAAGGCTCCGTTTATTTTGCCGCTTAAACTATTAACTTCATCGACTAACTCATCTGTTTCTTTGCGCGCAATATAGGTTCCGTCTTCTGTTTTTTCTATGACCAGCCGTTTTGTACTACTTTCCGGTAAAACGAAGGATTCCATGGAGATAAAGTGAGCATCTTCAGAATCGATTAAGATGGAAACATTTACTTTTTGTCCGGCTTTAAGTGCGGCATGATTGTAGTAAGGTTTTGCTTTGGCATAAATTTCATCAACAGATTTTTTATCTAATCCGATACGATTTAAAATACCAGTCAGAGAGTCACCCCTTTGTACGGTATATTCTTTTTCAATGTTTTTACTGAACTTTTTGTTGACCATATCAAACAGAGATTTAACATTTTCTAATGATTCGGTCGGATAAACGGCATTATATGATTCGTCATTCAATGCGTTTTCCAGCATATTGTAGCTGAGAGAATCAGATTTTGTGATTATGGAGGCGTTAACGTCGTTATGATTTACCAAAGATAAGATAAATGCCAATACGATAACGGTAATATAACCGATGGTTACAACTTTGCGCTTTTTTTGGTGAAGCATACCAAGATGGTGTTTGCTAAAGTTGTTAAACTCTTTTTGAGCAAACTTACAATATTTTATTATTTGTTCTTTATAGTTACAACTCATTATTTTCACAGTCTTTTAGGTAAAATGCACAAATTCGAGGGACAATATAGTCCAAAATTCCGCTGATACCAAGTTATTTCTTGCATCAATGTGTATAATAATATACACAAAAAAATAAAAAAAAGGTAAAAAAGTGCTTGCATTTATAATTTTTGTTGTTTATAAGGTTAATCGAACTCCGATGGGGGTGTAGCTCAGTTGGTTAGAGCGCCTGCCTGTCACGCAGGAGGTCGCGAGTTCGAGCCTCGTCACTCCCGCCATTAAAACAAAAATGCGCCTGAAACGGCGCTTTTTTGTTTTAAAGTCTGAGTGTCTCGGCTCGAAGGAGTGACCGTATGTTCGCGAGCTTAACACTAAAAAATAACCTCAAAATGTTATTTTTTAGTGTTAAGGCGAAGTTTTTCTGCTGAGTTAGGGAAGTAACAACGACCGCAACGAATGCTGAAAAACGAGTGACCGCAGCGACTTAGTTTTGCCATAAAAGGCAAAACTTTGGAGCCAGACCGAGCCTCGTCACTATTACCTAATATATTTTCCTTTCTTCCTAATAAACTTTTATCAAAAAAAGTTGACAAAAATATTTAAGCATGGTAATATATAATCATAATTTATTAACCATTTTATTTTATAGTTTGGTTATAAAATAAAAACTTTTAGGAAAGGATAAGGAAATGAGAGAGGAAGCATTAAAACATCTACGCGATATGGAAAAGAAAAAAGATAAGAGACAATTCAATTTTGAAGAAATTGAAAAAATTCATAATTGTTTGCGTGAATGTGTGAAAGCAGATGATGCAAATGAAGCACTAGATCTTTCTGCATCCATTGCAGAAGCTCAGGTAAAAGGATACGGAACTGATGTTGATTCGCTATTAGATACTATTCTTTATCAGGGTGATTTGAAAGGCGCAGAAGATGCAACCCAAACAGCAACTGATTCAAAACTTTGGTTAGCCGCAAAGTTTGTTGATTCAGAGCAGTATGATAAATTTGAAAATATGAGTTTTGAACACGTAAATAAGGACTTTTTTGTAGATGAAGATGAAGACGTAGCAAGCGTAACTGAATATGCTACGGAAGGCATAGATGAGATTTCAAGTGCTATTATGCACAGAGTTAAAACATTAAAAGGGGCGCAATACTTGGTAGATAATGGAAAGATTCAAAGTGAATATTTCACAAATGACTATATGGGGGCACTTAATAACGCGTCTTTGGAACAACTTGAATTTTTTGTAAAGCAAGGTGCAAATATTAATGCTGGTGCAGCTATAGATATGCCTTATGGTGAACTATCACAAGATTATACTTTACTTGATTTATATACAGAAATGGATACACCAGAATCTCTTGAATATATGAAAGAGATTATTAGATTAGGTGGACAACGAATGAATTGTGAATTTATACCTTATTATTTGGACAACCATAATAATATTACAAAACTTTATGCTGAAAAATTTCTTCTTTTAAGTCAAAGCGGAATGTTAAACGATCGAGAGAAGCACTCATTAAGAGAAGCGATAAATGGCAGAACAGATGAAGAGGCAAAAACACACATTGACACAGCAAAAGATATAATGAAATTAAAAAGAATACAACGCGGTGGTATGGATAAATAATTAACTCATCTTTCATCAAAAAACGCACTGATTATCAAAATCGGTGCGTTTTTTTATGCTAATTTACTAACCTCCGGAAAATACTTTCGCAGTTCACCAATTTCCATAATTTCAGCATAATGCTCATTTCGTAATGTCACTAACAGCTCCCGCCATTAAAACAAAAATGCGCCTGAAACGGCGCTTTTTTGTTTTAAAGTCTGAGTGTCTCGGCTCGAAGGAGTGACCGTATGTTCGCGAGCTGGAGGAGAAAAATTAGTCCGGTGGACTAATTTTTAACGACAGGCGAAGTTTTTCTGCTGAGTTAGGGAAGTAACAACGACCGCAACGAATGTTGAAAAACGAGTGACCGCAGCGACTTAGTTTTGCCATAAAAGGCAAAACTTTGGAGCCAGACCGAGCCTCGTCACTATTACCTATATATTTTCCTTTCTTCCTAATAAACTTTTATTAAAAAAAGTTGACAAAAATATTTAGATATGGTAATATCAAATCATAATTTATTAACCATTTTATTTTATAGTTTGGTTATAAAATAAAAACTTTTAGGAAAGGATAAAACAATGAATCAAAAGGATTTAGAATATTTAAGGACAATGGCAGAAAAAAGTGAAACGGAAGATTTTTCTGATAAGGAGTTAGAAAAAATTAGTTCTGCTTTACGCACAAACGTAAATGCTAATGATACAACAGAAGCTTTGGATTTGACAGCTCAGATTGTTAACGAACAAGCTCAAAGCACAAATATACATGGAGAGAACAGAAATAACAATATGACTTTGGATAAATTGCATAGTTTAGCAAAAGAGGTTATTTATTATGGAAAACTATTGGGTGCCAAAGATGCAATCAGAAAGGTAGATGATTTTGACTTTTATATGGATGTTAAAAAGGAAAATGTTACGGATGAAAATGCAAAGCGCGTAAGCTGGGAGGATGGGCACAGCTTTTTATATGAATCCGTCTTGGCATCAAGTTCTCCTAAAACAATACAAACTATCTTAAATAAAGGGGGAAAATTTGTAGCAAGCGATGACCCTTCTTATGAGTTGGTGGATCTTCTACTATATCGTGTTACAGATAATGATCATTTGAAAAACTCTGAAGAAAAAAATGTAAAGAATGATCTTGAAAATATGATTATCCTTTTAGATAGCGGTCTTGCTGATGTACCTGTAAATCTTGATAAATTATTATCAAATCCTGAATTGTTTGAAAGATATCCGAACATCATGAAAAAAATGTTTAGTTATGATAAAAATTTATTGGAAAAACTGGAAGATGTAAAAGTCAGAAAGGAAAATAAGGAGCAAAATAGGGATTATCTGCAAGATAAATTGGAAAAAGTTAGAAAGGCTCTCCAAAAATCACAACGTCGACCGAGAAAAGGGGATGAGAGAAAGAAGTTAACTCGAAATTATAGGATGGGTGAAACGGGAGAGGTTACCAGAAAGAATCTTTCTGAAAATAATAGACCTTCAAAAGAGGAAATAGAATATGGAACCCAAATTCAAACAGAAGTTGCGAAAAAAGTGATGAAAGAACGTAGAGGCAGATAACTCAACCTTATTTTATTTCAACCGCACCGAAAATCTAGTCGGTGCGGTTTTTTTGTATTTGCTAATGATTTATTCATTTTTTATGCGTATATTACTCATAACAGGGAGGTGATGTTATGGCTCAATATACGAAAC
Source organism: uncultured Rhodospirillales bacterium (assembly GCA_902778645.1). GTDB lineage: Bacteria > Pseudomonadota > Alphaproteobacteria > RF32 > CAG-239 > Scatocola. The sequence goes on from CACYYO010000019.1 coordinate 4,177, forward strand.
ATTCTGCTGTCGTCAATAAAATCAGAGCTATTGTCAGATTGACAGGACGAGCTCTTCGCCATGCGCGTCGAAGCGATATTTCTGCTGATTTTGCGCGTAAAATCCAAAAATCGGCTTATGATGTCAGTCATAAAGCCAAAGAGGAAACTTACACGCCTCCCTATAAATCTATTGCCAAACAATTGCAGGTGCATGATTCCCACATTTATATGGCTGCCGTTTATAATTTGGTTGAAATTGCCAAGCAACAGGCGCGTTATCGTGACGATATTATCAAAATTTTATCGCAGCAATTGAAAGAGGCAGTTTTGCCTCCGGAAAGTCACGATTATCTGGAGCAAAAATTAGCTAAGTTTTTATAAAAAGGCTCTTTGATACAAAAAAAAGCCGAGATAACCACGAAAATCACAGATTTTCTCGTTATGACAGTCTTATTTAACAACACTTTTCTTTAATTAAGTATATAAAATAAAGCCTCTCGTTTGAGAGGCTTTTCTATTATAAATGTTGTTGGGTTTGTTCCTGGTGGCTTTTCTTCCATTTGCCGGTTTTTTCCGATAATGTTTGGAATAGGATATAGAGCAAAGGAATAACCAGCAAACCAAATCCGGTACCGATTAACATTCCGTAGAATACCGGTACGCCGATAGCCACACGACTTGAGGCGCCGGCTCCGGTGGCGACAACCATCGGGAATACACCGAGAATGAATGTGAAAGCGGTCATCAGCACAGCACGGAAACGTTCTCTGGTTCCGGTCATTGCGGCTTCAACAATGCTGGCGCCTTTCTCCCGTTCTTCCTTGGAGAACTCAACAACCAGAATAGCATTTTTAGCTGCTAAGCCGACTAATAAAATTAAACCCAGTTGCGCATAAATACTCAATGGTAAAGCGGTGACGAATAGTCCACCCAAAGCCCCGAGCATTGCGACCGTTACAGAGGTTAACACCGGAAGCGGGGTGACCCAGCTTTCGTATTGAGCAACCAAGAAAAGATAGGCAAAGGTGAAGGCGAGCATAATCAAATAACCGATTTGTCCCTGATTGGCTTTTTCCTGATAACTCATGCTTGACCATTCATAGCTGAAGCCTTGAGGTAATTTCTTGGATAATTTTTCCAAAGCGCTCATGGCTTGACCGGTACTGACAGCCGGGCTTTGAACGGCTGTAATGGTTGCACTCGGGTATTGGTTATAACGTTCTACAACACGCGGAGATAAAACTTTGCGCATTTTAATCATAGAGCCGAGAGGAACCATCTCGCCCAGATTATTTTGAACATGCAGATTTTCGATACTCCGCAAATCCTTACGATACGGCCAGTCTGCCTGCATCATAACTTTATTTACCTGTGTTCCAAAGTTAACATCGTTGATGTAGCTTGAGCCGAGGTAATTTTGTAGAACCGCAAAAATATTTCCAACCGGAACTTTCATTGATTCGGCTTTGGCTCTGTCGATATCAATATAGATATTCGGGGTGGAAGCTGTATAGGTAGAGTAGGCATATGATGTCTCAGGAGCCATATTAATCATCCCCAAGGCCTGTTGCAGCGCAGCCTCGATTTTCTTCGGGTCATCCGTATCCAAAGATTGTAAACGGTAATCCATACCGCCGCTCATGCCTAAGCCCATAATTGCCGGTGGCTCAAACATTTGAATGTTGGCTTCAGGCATGGCTTGAACTTTTGCACGAAGGCGGTTCATGATATTGGTTGAATACAGGTAGTCGCCTTTACGCTTGCTCCAAGTGTCAAGTGTGATAATGGCCATACCGACGTTTTCTCCGGAACCGCCGATCATTGAGACACCATAGACGGCTAAAATGTCTTTGACACCTTTTTCTGATTTGGCGATATCATAAATCTTATCAATTACTTTTTGGGTACGCTCACGAGATGCCCCTTCAGGGAGTTGGACATTCGCAAAAATAACGCCTTGGTCTTCATTCGGGATAAATGAGGTTTGACTGATTTTTAGGAATCCCCAGTTTGCCAGCACCAATAGCCCTAAAATTAAGGCAATAACACTGACTTTTCGTCCGACAACAGCAACAATATAGACGTAGGTGTTACGATACTTGTTCAGCAGTGTATTGAACCAGAACAAAGGACCTGAGGTAATCGGCTTGAGCGGTCTCAACAAAATAGAGCATAAGGCCGGAGAAAGTGTTAATGCATTTAAGGAAGAAAATGCAACGGCGGTTGAAATTGAAATTGCAAATTGCTGATAAATTTTACCGGTAATACCACCGATGAAACCAATCGGAACGAAGATGGCGAGCAAAACCAATGTGGTTGCAATAATGGCACTTGAGACTTGTTCCATGGCCTTAATGGTCGCATGTTTCGGGTCAAGATTTTCATTTTCCATCAGGAACAGAACACGTTCAACAACCACAATCGCGTCATCTACGACCAGACCAATCGCTAAGACTAAACCGAATAATGTTAACATGTTTAAGCTGTATCCGAGAGCTAACATCACGGCAAAGGTGGCAAATAACGACACCGGAATGGTGAGTGACGGAATTAAGGTTGAGCGCCAATCCTGTAAGAAGACGTAACAAACTAAAATAACCAGCAACAATGTCAAAACCAGCGTAAAGACGACTTCTTCAATAGACGCCTCAATATATTCGGTGGAATCGTAACCAATTTTATAAGTGATATCCTCAGGGAATTTTTCAGCCAAGCGATCCATCTCTTTTTTGAGGCGTTCCATCGTATCCAAAGCGTTGGCACCGGAGAGCAGGTTGATTGCAATTGCGACGTTGGTTTGAGCGTTAAAGGTCGCATTGGTTTGATAACTTTCTTGTCCAATCTCGACACGAGAAATATCTTTGAGGCGAACCAGACCGCCTTGCTCTGCCGTGCGCACAATGATGTTTTCAAAATCTTCTTTGGTATTCAAACGCCCTTGTGTTTGAAGTGTGTAAACAAGTTGTTGTGTGCCGTCACCGGGCATGGCGCCGACTTTACCGAGTGAGGGTTGGTAGTTTTGGCTTTGAATTGCGGCGGCAATGGTGTTAATCGGAATATTTAAGGCTGTAATTTTGTCCGCATCTAACCAGACACGCATCGATAGTTTCGGTGAATAGACGTTAACCTCACCAACACCTTTGACACGGCTAATCGGGTTTTTGATGTTGTTTTGTACGTAGTTACTGAGTTGTTGGCCGTCGTATGTTCCGTTAGGAGAACTGACGGTGATAAATCCTAAAATATTAGAGGAACGGGTTTTGACGGTTAAGCCTTGGCGTGTAACGTCTGTCGGTAATTTAGATTGTGCTTGTTGAATGCGGTTTTGGACTTTAACCTGCGCCATATCCGGATCAATACCGACTTGGAACGTAACCGTCAAAGAATAACGAGAATCTTCGGAAGAAGAGTTCATGTAGAGCATGTTTTCAATACCGTTGATTTCTTCTTCCAACGGGATACCGACTGTTTTGGCAATAACTTCAGCACTGGCGCCGGGGTAGGTGGCAGAGACAACAACTTCCGGCGGCGTAATTTCAGGGTACAAAGAAATCGGCAACGAGAAAACAGAAATAACACCGGCAAGGGTCAATACCAGAGAAATGACCATTGCAAAGCGCGGACGTTCAATAAAAATTCTTGAAAACATTAGTTATTTCCTTCTGCTAAAACAGGTGTTGCTTTGACTTGTTGGCCGTTTTGTACTTTGTTTATGCCCTGGACAACGACGTTTTCACCGGCTTTTAAGCCTTGTTTGACAATTTGTTTGTCTCCGGCAACATCCCCTAAAACAACACGGCGTTGCTCGGCAATGTTATCCTCTCCGACAACAACAACGTAGTTGCCTTGCGCATCTTGGGCAATGGCTGTTTGCGGAATGATAACGGCATCAATCGGGTCACTGGTGCTTAACAGAACCTGGACATAGTTGCCGGGCGTTAACAAGCGTTTGCTGTTATCATATTCATCATAGACTGCAATGGTGGCGGTGTCGGTATTGACTTCATTATCGGCGAAGCGGCTTTGCGGTTTGAGCGAAATTTTCTCGCCGTTCGGCAGAATGATTTCACTATCCATAAAAGCATTGGCCTGGCCGTCACCGGCATGTTGGCGGACATCTACAAAGTCCTTATCGTTCACGGAATAGACAATGCGAATAGGGTTGGTCTGGACAATACGAGCCAGCGTCTGCGAAGAAGCGGTAACGTAGTTGCCTTCAGTAACGAGCGCTTTGCCGATGTAGCCGCTGATTGGGGCTTTGATGGTTGTGTAACCGACGTTGATTTTGGCTAAATCCAGATTTGCCTGAGCTTGTTTGACGGCAGCTTGGGCAGATGCCAAGTTATTGCGTGCCGTGTCAACAGCCGCTTCGGAAGCATATTTTTGCTTGTTAAGAGATATCTGACGTTTATAATCTTTTTCAACTTTTACCAAATTGGCTTTGGCTTTGGCAAGGTCGGCTTCGGCAAGAGACAAGTTTGCCATATAGCGTTGTTGCTCAATAATAAACAGAACATCTCCTTCCTGAACAAAAGAGCCCTCTTTAAATAAAACTTTTTCAACGTATCCGGTAATTTGCGGGCGTAAATCGACACTCTTAATTGCCTCAACATGACCGATAAAATCTTTACGCGGAGCAACATTTTCCTCAACGGCTTTGTCGGTGACAACATAAGGTGTTCCACCTCCCATCATGGCCATCATATTTGCTTGTGGTGTGAGGCGACCTTTCAGGTACCAACCGGCAGCACCACACATGAGAAAAATTGCTAAATTTTTAAGAATAGTTCTTTTCTGAACGACCATCATTTTTTAATCCTTTCGGCTTGTCAAAGCATTTATAATAAAGTCAAAACTATATTCTGCAGTTTGTTGCAGACTTTTTTCCTGATCTTGAAGTTTATCTAGCAGCAATCCCGACCACATAGCATGAATAGTATAGGCTGTTGCATCAACGTCAATAGTTGAAATAATCTTTCCACTGTTTTGTGAATAAGATAATGCATTTTTGATTGTTTCAAGCGGGCGACGTCGTAATTCGTCAATAATATCCTGAAACGAATTGATCAGTCCCGTTGACCACTCCATTTGCAAGAGCAAAAAGTAGAGTAATTTACGGAAATTACTGTCGGTATCGACCATGTGTGCCAAAAACATAAAGTGTTTTTTGAGGTCTTCAAGGGAATGGATATCCGGCATAAAAGAATCGAGTTTGGCCTGAGTGGTCTTGAAATCCTCAACCATCAGGGCTTTTAAGATATCCGGCTTGTTGCGAAAATACCAATACACCGCTCCTTTGGTGAGGTTGATGCTCTTGGCAATATCATCAAGGGTGGTGCGGGTATAGCCTTTTTCGCAAAACATATCAAGCGCGGCTTGGAGGATATCTTTGCGGGTTTGTTCCGCTTCTTCTTTGGTACGACGGGCCATTAAATTAACTTTCTATTATATATACATACGGGTAGGTATGTATAACAACTGAAAATAAATTTCAAGAGAAAAAAACACGGGTGTGTGTTTTTTTATTGTCAAAGGCAAAAGATGTGTTTATGATACCCGCAATTGACAGATAAATGGAGATTAAAATGGATATTGTTTTAACCGGAGATCGCCCGACCGGAAAATTACATATCGGCCACTATGTCGGCTCGCTGCGCCGTCGTGTAGAAATGCAAAATAGCGGGAAGTATAAAGACATATATGTTTTTATGGCTGATGCGCAAGCCTTAACCGATAATGCCGATAATCCGGAAAAAGTTCGCAAAAATATTACTGAGGTTGCGCTCGATTATTTGGCTTGCGGCATAGATCCCAAAAAATCGACTATTTTTATTCAGTCGCAAATTCCGGAATTATGCGAATTGAGTTTTTATTATATGAACTTGGTGACGGTTTCTCGTTTACAACGCAATCCGACTGTTAAGTCAGAGATTCAAATGCGCGGCTTTAAAAGCAGTATTCCGGTCGGCTTTTTTACTTACCCGATTAGTCAAACGGCTGATATTACCGCTTTCAAAGCAAATATTGTTCCGGTTGGAGAGGATCAGTTGCCGATGTTAGAGCAAGCCCGTGAAATTGTTCGTTCTTTCAACCAAATTTATGCGCCGGTGCTGGTTGAACCGGAGGCTGTTTTGCCGGATAATAAACAATGTATGCGACTCCCGGGTCTTGATGGTGCCGCTAAAATGAGCAAATCACTCGGTAACTGCATTTATTTAGCGGACAGTGCGAACGATATTAAGAAAAAAGTGCAGAGTATGTTTACGGATCCTTTGCATTTGCGTGTCGAAGATCCCGGACATTTGGAAAATAATACCGTCTTTACCTATCTGGATGCTTTTTGCAAAGATGAGCATTTTGCAGCCTTTTTGCCGGAGTATGCAAACCTTGATGAGTTAAAAGCACATTATACACGCGGCGGTTTGGGTGATGGTAAGGTCAAAAAGTTCTTAAATGAAATTATGCAGGCAGAACTTAAACCTATTCGTGAACGTCGTGAAGAATTAGCAAAAGATTTAGGCTATATTTATCAGATTTTGCGCGAAGGAACAGAGAAGGCTGAGGCTGTTGCCGCTCAGACATTAGATGAGGTCAAAAGCGCTATGAAGATTAACTATTTCAAAGATAATAATTTGTAGGAGAATATTATGTCAAAAGTCATTACCATGATTCCGGCGCGAATGGCGTCTTCTCGCTTGCCGAATAAGCCCTTATTAGATATTAACGGAAAACCGTTAATTCAGCGTGTTTATGAAAATGTTAAAGCTGCTATCAATGGGGATGTCGTGATTGCCGCCGGTGATAAAGAAATTGTCGAAGCTGCGCAAAAATTCGGAGCAAGGGCGATTTTAACCGATCCGTCTTTACCGAGCGGAACAGACAGAATCGCTGTTGCGTTGCAAGAGTTAGACCCCGATGGGAGCAAGTATGACATTGTGGTTGATTTCCAGGGCGATGGCTTAAATGTTGATCCGAAAGTCAATCTCGATTTGATTGAAATGGTTGAAAGAACAGGGTGCGATATTGCGACATGCGGTATGAAATTTAAAACGCAAGCTGATATCAATGACCCGAGCATGGTTAAAATCTGTATGGGGTTGAGAGAGGGCGAAGATGAGGGCAGATGTTTGTATTTTACCCGTGCCGCCGCGCCGTATATTCGTGATCCGCAAAAACCGGTGAATAAAGATTATTATCATCATATCGGTATTTATGTTTTCAAAGCCGAATCTCTAAAGAAAATGGTTTCTTTACCGGTAGGGGTGCTGGAGGCCAGAGAGTCCTTAGAACAACTCCGTGCGCTGGAGAATGGAATGTATATTCGAGCTAAACTGATTAAAAATATGAAGTTAGTTGATGAAGCACCGGCAGATATTAATACGCCGGAAGAATATCGAGAAGCGTTGAAGTGGATTAGGTAGCCAGTTTTTACGATGAAAAGACCGGATTTCCGGTCTTTTTTTATAAAGCATATATTAACAAGTTTAAAAAAAAACTTGCATTCTTTTGTTAATGTTATACTTAATGAGAGTGGTGGTATTTTATGTCTACAAAGTACAATGATTTATGCTTTAGTTACAAATAGAAACGCAAAATGTAAAGAGAAAGACGAAGAATCGTTTTTTGCCGGTTCGCTTGCTGTGGTTATAGATGAATATTTATATTGTCATTCTGTTGATGCGAAAATTTTAAAAAAATTATCTGTTAATGATACGTTGGTTGTGGGAGATATCTGAATATCAGATAAACTTGATTTTGGTTAAAGAGAATCTGTCTTTTAAGGCAGATAAGTTGCCGGAGATTGCAACGTCATTGTTGATAGCGTCGCGGTTACATCAATCTTTGATTTCTTTACGGTCACACAGGGCTTTGCAGAAGAAAAAAGCCAAAGGGATTAAACTTGGTCGCCCATATGACTCAAATTCAGCTCTAAAACTTGATGGTAATAAGGAAGAAATCCAAAAACTTTTATTATCCGGTGTGTCAAAAGATAAAATCGCTGAAAAATTTAATGTCTGTCGTGCGACGGTTTATAACTTTGTGAAGAAAAATCCAGAAGTGATGATGGGAGAAGAGCTGTGAGACAAGTAAACCGGATGAGCTTTGTATGCTTAAAATGTATAAATAGTTTGGTGTATTTTTTTAAGAAAAAGCGTTTAAGCTTTTTGCGTCAGTTCAGAGTTATAAGTAAAGATGACTATAGAGTTCTGAAAAATGTACTTAAGGAGCAGAGGAAAAAAGAAAATTCTCGTTTAGGTGTGGCTTATAATGTGTTTGACGGGGAAGAGCTGTTAGAAGCATCAGTCAGATCAATACGTTCTGTGGCAGATTATATTGTTGTGGTTTATCAAACAACTTCTAATTTTAGGGAGGCTGCGAGTGAGGAGCTTATTCCGTTGTTAGAAAAATTAAAGAGACAGGGGTTGATAGATGATATGTATTTATATTGTCCGCAGTTTAGTCATTCAGATGATCACTATAATGAGAGGTATAAAAGGGATATAGGTTTAGAATTGGTCAAACGTGCAGGGTGCGATTATTTTTTAAGTATGGATACAGATGAATTTTATCATGCCGAGCAAGTGAAAGAAGCGATAGATTTTATTTATGATGAAAAAATAGGAAGTTCAGCGGTTAATATTATAGAGTATCTGAGAGAGCCGACGAATCAGTTAGTTAATGGTTATACATTTGCACCGATTGCTTGTAAGTCTGATTATAATTTTTATGTTCCGTTTATTATGAAGATTCACCGTTTTAAGAAACAAAGACATAGTGGTGTTCATTTTCCGTGTTTGGTAGATCCGACCAGAGGTCTAAATAATCGGGAGCGTTTTTATTTATTTGAGAAACATAAGGTGGCAATGCATCATATGTGTACGGTTAGAAGAGATTTGGCAAGAAAATATGCCAATTCTAATCTTAGGAAAGCGTATCAAGATAAGGAATTAGCAGAACTGCAAGAAAAAATATTAGGTTTTGATTTTGATAAAAATCTGGTTGAGGTTTCGATTTTTAATGGCGTTTATGTTCAAAAAGTTCCAAATGTTTTTGAGATTAATATAAGTAAGGAGATTTCAAATGCCTAAAGTTTCGGTTTTAATGCCAGTTTATAATACCAAAGAAGAATATTTGCGTGAAGCGATTGAAAGTATCTTAAATCAGACGTTTACTGATTTTGAGTTTTTAATTTTAGATGATTGTCCGGAAGAGAGTAGGGAAAAAGTTGTCAAATCTTATTCTGATGAGAGAATTAAATATGAAAAAAATGACCATAATTTAGGTATATCGTCCTCTCGTAATAAATTGATTGAAATGGCGCAAGGGGAATATTTGGCGATTATGGATCATGATGATGTATCATTACCGACACGCTTTGAGAAACAGGTGCAATATTTAGATGAACATCCATATGTGGGTGTTTGTGGTTGTTGGCGAGAAGATTTTCCCCAAAAAGAAATATTTGAATTCCCAGAAGATGATATGGAAATCAAAAGACAGCTGCTATCTGCTTGTGTTGTTCTTCACCCCGCTTCGATGATTAGAAAATCAATTTTAGAAAAATATTGCCTCCGGTATGAAGAAGAATATACACCATGTGAAGATTATCGGTTATGGCTCAGATTAATTGAAGTGAGTCAATTTCATAATATTCCTGAAATTTTATTTAAGTATAGAAATCATAATGATAATACGACATCTCGTTCTCTTGATAGGATGATTGATATAACCAAGCGTTTGCAGTTATGGGCGAGAGATAAGTATTGTTCGTTATGGGGAGAGTGTCAAATGCGACGAGCTTCTTGGAAAACTATTAAGATATCCCTTTTTAATGTTTTGCCATTTTTTTTGATTAAGAAGAAACATGGGAAGATGAAATGTTATTTGTTTAATGTTTTTCCGCTCTTTTTTCTAAAAATAAAATAAGAAAGTTAGATAAAAAATGAAAGTAATATCAGTTGTCAGAGATTTTTGTTTTTATGAGAAGGTGGTTCTTAATAATCCTTATTATGACAGTAAAGCTGATTTTATTACTATTGACAATAGAGTCGAAAATTTGGGAATTGCTCAAAGATATAACCAGTTTTTGAATAGTTACGATTATTGCAAAGAAGATTGGTTTATTTTTTGTCATGAAGACTGGGAATTAAAAGAAGATATATATAGTAAACTGGAAAATTTGGATAAGGATTGTTTGTATGGTCCTATAGGCAAAGTAGCTCATACAGGAATATTTAAGTTACAAACAAATATAGGACAAATCGAAAATTGTAATAGAGATGGTAGTAATTTACAAATTATCGGATTAAGCAACTATAATTTAAAGAGGGCAAGCACGTTTGACTGCCAATGTTTGATTGTTCATTCATCATTAATTCAGAAATATAAATTACGTTTTGATGAAAATTTATTTTTTGATTTATATGTTGAAGATTTTTGTATAAATGCAAGGGAAATTTGGGGCGTTAGTTCTAGAATTTTACAGTTGCATTGTCGTCATTGGTCTTGGGGAAAATTATCTGATAGTTTTATAAAAAAATATTCTTATTTACAAATGAAATACAGTAAATCGAAAGAATATTATACAAGTACTTGTTCTAATGAAATTATAGGGAACAATTTTTTGTTACCATTTTATATTTATTTTTATAAGAAGATACGGAAGCTGTGCAGACATAAATCTATTAAATCATAAATATAAAAAAGGCGCTATAAAAGCGCCTTATCCTATTTCAGCACAACCAGACCGTGTTTCTTTTTGCCCTGGGAGAGTTTGATTTTACCATCGACCATATCACCCACAGAAAGCTTATAGTTCTCATCGGTAATGACATTGTCGTTGAGTTTGAGACCGGCTTGTTTAATCAGGCGACGGGCCTCACCTTTGCTCGTTACAAAACCCAACGATAAAAAGGCGTCTAAAATACCGGTGCCGGCTGCACAGTCAATACTCGGCAGATCGCCGCCGGAAATTCCCTGCTCAAAGGTTTTGATTGCGGTTTCTTGAGCGGTGCGAGCGGCTTCTTCACCACGGCAGATTTTGGTGGCTTCAAAAGCTAAAATCTTCTTTGCCTCGTTGATTTCTTTATCCTGCAAAGCAGACAGACGATTAACTTCACTCATCGGCAGATCGGTATAAATACTCAAGCACATTTTAACTTCACTGTCCCCAATGTTGCGGAAGTATTGATAATAATCATAAGAGGGAAGTTTTTCTTCATTAATCCAAACGGCGTTGCCTTCGGATTTGCCCATTTTCTTGCCGTTCGAATCGGTAATAATCGGGCTGGTGAAGCCGAATAATTCTACATTATGGCGGCGGCGACCAAGTTCTGTACCGGAAGTGATGTTACCCCATTGGTCAGCGCCGGCGATTTGGGCGCGGCAACCATATTTATTATATAATTCGCAGAAATCATAGCCTTGCAAAAGCATATAGTTGAACTCTAAGAAAGACATTGGTTGTTCTCTCTCTAAACGAGACTTTACGCTGTCCATGGTGAGCATACGATTGACAGAGTAGTATGTTCCGATATCACGCAAAAAGGCAAGATAATTAATATCCTTGAACCAATCCCAGTTATCAACCATCATGGCATCTGTCGGTCCATCACCGAATTTGAGGAATTTGGAAAAAGACTTTTTTAAGCCAACGTTGTTGTGGGCTAATGTTTCTTCACTCAAAAACGGACGGAGCTTATCTTTACCGCTCGGGTCTCCGATACGCGCGGTGGCGCCGCCAACCAATGTTAACGGTTTGTGTCCGCATTTTTGGAACCAGCGTAACATCATTAACGGGACAATGTGCCCGACGTGCAAGCTGTCTCCGGTCGGGTCTGAGCCCAAGTATCCGACAGCCGGCTTGCCCGCTTTTTCGCACTCATAAAGATAGGTATCAAAGCCTTCCTCATTGGTGCATTGATTGTAAAAGCCGCGTTCCAGCATAATATTCATAAATTCGGATTTAAATTTGCTCATTTTTCCTTTCCTTTGGTATTAAAGATAAACTTAATTTTAACCGATACTATCATATAATTCAAACAATGCAAGAGGAGACTTGAGGTTTTATGGAGACAATTAAAACTTTTAATGCTTTGGGGATTTTGAGCGGCTCTGCTTTAGATGGTGTCGATATTGTTTGTATTCGTACGGACGGAATCGATGTCTATGAGTGTGGACATATGGTGACGGTTCCTTATGATGACGGGTTGAGGCATAATATTCGTTCGGTATTGGGGCTCAGACCGGATACAGAAGAAAATCAAAATCTTCTTAATGAGGTCGAGCAGGAGCTGACAACCTTTTGGGCACAAGCTGTCAGGGACTATATCGAAACATATGGTGTTCAGATTGATGTTATCGGGCTCGAGGGGCATACAATTTGTAATTGTCCTCAGGAGCACTATATTTATCAACTCGGTGATGGCGCGTTATTGGCACAGTTGACCGGGATAAAAGTTGTCTATCATTTCCATAGTGCGGATATTGCTGCCGGCGGGCAGGGGGCTCCTTTAGATGTGACCTACTACAACGCTATTACCTCACAGCAAGAACGTTCGCTGGCGGTGGTTGATATTTCCGGTATTTCAAGTATTGCTTGGCTCGGGAGCTATGGGGAAATGGTTGCTTTTAACTCCGGTCCGGGAAATGCCGCTATTGATGAGTGGGTAATGAAACATGCCTCCATGCATATGGATTATAATGGTAAATTAGCAATTACCGGTCATGTCAATGAGCAAATTGTTGCCGCTATGATGAAACATAAGTATTTTGCCAAGTACCCGCCAAAGTCAACACATCGGGAAGAATTCAAAGAAAAACTCGAGCATTTAGAGGGCTTATCCTTAGAGGACGGGGCCGCGACGGCAACAGCTTTTGTGGCGGAATCGATTGCCTATTCTCTGTTACTTTATGTTCCCGAAATTCCTAAACGGATTATGGTTTGTGGCGGTGGGGCGAAAAATCCGACTTTAATGCGCTTTCTACGGCAACGTCTGCCCAATATCGAAGTTTGTACGGCGGAAGATTGGGGCTATAATTCATTAGCAATCGGTGTCCAGGCGGTGGCTTATCTGGCGGTGCGACGGCTGCACTGTTTGCCGATATCGTTTCCGACGACGACGGGGGTGGTTGAGCCGATGGTCGGCGGCAAAATCGTTTAAAACACGCTCTTTGGACTACTAGTGCAGATTTTTCAAAAATTATTCGGTCATGTACGCTTAATGTACACTCCCTTCATAATTTTTTCAAAATCTTACTATTAGCCTCAAATATCGTGTTTTAAGAGGGATAAACTCCTGCTACTCGTCTCATTCTCCGAATTTTATGGTACAATGCGCTAAATGTGTTTCTAGTGCAGATTTTAAAATAAAAAATGCTCATGTACGCTTTATAGTACACTCCGCTTTTCCTTCTCTTAAATCTTATTACTAACCTCATTCTCTAAGTTTTTGTAGGACATTCAGATTAGCCTCAAATATCGTGTTTTAAGAGGGATAAACTCCTGCTACTCGCCTCATTCTCCGAATTTTATAGAAAGAGTAAAGTTTTTAAAATAATTCAAGCTGTTTTTTATATTTATTATCTTCATCTTTATCTATATATCGCCAAATATATCCACCTGCAGTATTTCCTCGATATCGACATACTTTAGAAATTTCTCCGCTGCTTATATGTGTTTTTCGAGAAGCATCTGAAATAGATGTAAATTTTTCTATAATTTTATTTGTTTTAGGATCAATCATATTCACTGCTTTAACTTTTGTAGCGGTTGCTTTTTTTATTCCACACATCGGGCACCCAGTAGGTTTTTTAATGGCAGTTCTGTGATTCGGTGAAGCTTCCCATTCATAACCACATTTATGACATTTCCACCATACTTTCTTATTTAATCCTGCAGTAACCAATTCAGCAGTTAAAGTGCCATTTTTTTCAATATTCCAGTCTATTGCAATATCAGGATGTGTTGTTGCTAAATCATTATACCCTTTTTTTACAACTCGATTTGAGCAACAAGGGCATTTGCTTCCTTGGGTTCTACTTCTAATTGATGCTTGCCATTTATAACCACATTTGGCACACTTCCACCAAACCTTTACATGAGAACCTTTAGGAGTTTTGGATAAATCAATAATTTGATTTAAATCAAAATCCCATTCATCTTTTAAGTGAGGACAAACTGTAAATAAATCACTCGTTCCTGCAATAGGAACTCTACCAGCACAAGCTGGACAGCCTGATTTATGGCCTATACGATTACTTCCAGAGGCTTGCCATTCATAACCACACTTTTGACATTTCCACCAATATACTCTATTACTTCTAGGCCTAATATCTGTTGGTTTAATATTGCCATTTTTTGTTGGATGCCATTCTTTAGCTATTTCAGGATATAAAGTTTCTAAATCATTTACACCGACTAAAGGCGCTTGTTTGGAACAATTTAAGCAACCATGTCCTCTTTCGCATCTTTTTTGAGGAGATGATTGCCACTCGTATCCACACGTTGGACATTTCCACCAAACTTTATATACAGAACCGACTTTACAATCGTAAGGAGTAAGAAAACCATTTTTTGTCGGGTGCCATTCTTTTATGAGTTCTGGGTATAATTCAGCGATAGAATCTTTGACTTTAGTTTGATATCCTTCTCGTATTTTTATTTCATCTCTTTTGAGATTAATATCAATTGTCTTTTTAGAAAAATTTAGATGTTTCATTAAGTATTTTATTGTTTCTTCTAAATTAGGAATGCCATTTAGTTGAATGATACTTAATTGCTCATCAGCAATCTCTGAACCTAATTCAGACATTTGTTCCCTAATACGTAATAGTTTTATACCATTTTTAACACATCTTTGATACTTTTCTCGCTCTCTTTTTAGTTTATCTTTTTTATGCCACTGAGCACCATCATATTCAATAGCCCATTTCAAAGAAGGAATATAAATATCTAATTCCATATTACCTAGAAACGGAGCTTTATAGGAATTTATTGTATCTGGATATAATTTTTTTACATAATAAAACACAGCCTGTTCAGGAAAAGATGTTCTATTTTGCTTGCAACAAATAGGACAATTAGTTCCTTCTAATGCTCGAGTTCTTTCTCCTATTCTGGCTTGATATTCATGATTATTTGGACATAACCACCAAACTTTTTTATTACTTTTTAATTTTACATGTTCAGGTCTTAGAGCTCCATTTTTCATTGGATGCCATTCTTTAGCAATGTCAGGACGTAAAGTAGCTAAATCATCTTTTCCTATTGTCGGTTTATGTAAACAATGTGGACAGCCGCGTTTGCTACGCACTTTCGTTTGCCAATCCTTACCGCATTTAGGACATAACCACCAGACTAATCTATCTGATTGTTTAGTTACCATATCAGGTGTCAAATTTCCATTTTTAGTAGGATGCCATTCTTTTGCATCATCGGGATGAAATGTAGCGAAATCATTTATACCCTTAACGACTACTCTATTTGTACAACAGGGGCAGTGAGCTGGTTTTATCTTTCTTGTGCGCTCAATTACTGCCTGTAGCCATTTATATCCACACCTTTTACACTTCCACCAAACTTTCTTGTGGCTGCCCATAGTAATTTTCGATGGGTCTAGGTTTTTATTAGCTTCCCAATCCCATTCTGCCATTAAATCAGGATTTTCTGTGAGGTAGTGTTTTTCCATATGGTTAGTCAGTTATTATTTAGTATTTTACACAAGAATCTCCTTTAGTCTGCCATTTTATGACTTTATTATTTTGCAGAACGAAAGTTGTGTCGCACCATTCATTGACGGTATACCCAGGTGTAAAAGAGGTATAAGAATATGTTCCATAATTATTTGTATAAGCATTTCCGGGAATATACTCTTGAACGCTTTGTTTGTAGGTTAAGTATTCAGTATTTTTATCTAATTGATATGATTTATCAGGAACACCCCACGTATCTATTAGATTAACTTTATCCATACCAATGAATGAATCAAGATAAATAGCGTATTTTTCGTATGTAGCGCAGGATGTTAGCAATATTAGTAAAAATAGAATTTTTTTCATGCATAACCTCTTATAACTATTTGAATATTTATATATTAATAAAATTTTTTATAATTACAATATGTATTCTGTATAAATATATTCCCTAATCCCCGAATCTTTCGTCTTCTTTGACTTGAACGAGTTGTTCTAAGATATTGAATGATTTTTCGGGGGCGAGGGACCAGAAGTTTTTATACTGTTCAGCGTGGTTGGTAATACCGGGGGTGTCGCTGATGAGGCGAACCGATAAAAACGGGGTATTATACAAATAGCAGACTTGGGCAATGGCGTTTGATTCCATATCAACCGCCAAAGCTTCCGGAAATAATTGTTTAATATGTTGTAATTCTTCTAACTTTGTCACAAATAAATCGCCGCTGACGGTTAGCCCTAAATGGATTTTCAAATCTGTTTTGAGATTTGGCGTGGCATGTAATAAGGTTTTATCACCGATGTAACGTGCAGGAAGGTCTTGCACTTGTCCATAAACATTGCCTTCGCCGTACCAAGCATCATGGTATGTTGTTTGCTGGGCAATGACAACGTCCATCACACCTAAGGATTTATCAAGTGCACCGGCAATTCCGGTGTTGATAATGCGTGTCGGGTGGAAGTTGTTAATCATCTCAACCGTTGCGGCAGCGGCATTGACTTTCCCCATGCCGGACTTCATCACGACAACTTCTTGCCCGTCTAACTGCCCTTCAATAAAATGAATATGCCTTAAATTTTGCTCTTTTTTATTGGTAAGGTTTTGAGCAACAAGCTCAAATTCTTTTTGTAATGCAACGATAATTCCGGTTTTCATAAAAGTTCCTTTTCAAAGGCAGTGTGGCATTTGGCAACAAGGCTGTGGATGCCGGATATGGCACATCTTGTGAGGTGTGCCTTCCGGCATGACAAGGTTGTGATTAAGCGACTTTGGCGTCGAAGCAAATAGCTGCGCCTTCAATGTCGGCTTGGGTTCCTTCCGTGCAGTTATTATTAAACTTAACCGCCAAAACCTGCTCGGCAACATAGGCTTTATTTTCTTCCAAAGCCAGAGCCAATTCTTTATCGGTTGTTTGATAGCTCAATTCAATGCGGTCAGAAATGTTAAAGTCTTTATCTTTACGCAAAGTTTGAACCAGACGAATGAAGTCACGCGCCATACCCTCACGACGGAGTTCGTCGGTGACGTTGGTGTCAAGAGTGACAACCGCTTTGTTATCCGCAAAGGCTAAGCCGGCAACACCGTCTTTCATCTCGAGGCGAACTTCAAACAAATCTTTGGTCAATGTTTTGCCGGCAATACTCAATGTGCCGTCAGCATTTAAAGCCCACTGATTTTGTTTGTAAGCGCCCATCACTGCGCCCATGTCTTTGCCTAAAGCTTTACCGAGCAACGGGGTGTAAAGATAAATTTTCTTGGTGGCATAATTTTCAAGATTGCTGTCAAAGTTGACTTTTTTGACATTTAATTCGTCTTTGACAATCTCTTGATAAGAGCTATCTAACTCAGCGCCGATAACGGTTAAGCTGTTTAGCGGCAGACGGTTACGCAAGTTCTTTTCCTCACGGATAAATTTACCGGCAGAGCAGAGTTCTTGCACAAAGTCCATAGTGTGAACCAGCTTTTCATCATATTTGATTTCTGCAAGGGCAGGGTAATCACACAAGTGGACACTTTCTTCACCGGTTAGGGTTTTGAAGACGTGCTCGCTCAAGAACGGCATTAACGGTGCAATGATTTTGCAGACGTTGACCAAAACCGTATACAACGTATCAAAAGCTTGGGCGTCGCCTTCCCAAAAACGATCACGGGTGCGGCGGATGTACCAGTTATTCAAAACTTCCATAAATGTCGCAACTTCAGATGTCGCAAGAGCAACATCATAAGTTTCCAATCCTTGTTTAACGATATCACGCAAGTGCTTCAATTTAGATAAAATATAGTTATCAATTGCCTCTGCGGATGTATAAATTTCTTTGGCTTTATATTCTTCAGCATTCGCATACAAAGTGAAGAAATAGAAAGCATTCCACAGCGGAATTAAAGCAACACGTGAAGCTTTTGCAATTTCTTTACCCTCTTTATCGACGGCTAAGTTGCCGCCTTTCAAAACAGGAGAAGAAACCAAAAACCAACGCAGAGCATCAGAACCGATGGTTTCTAAAACTTCGTTCGGGTCAGGATAATTCTTCAGGCGTTTAGAGAGTTTTTGCCCGCCTTCAGCCATCAGCAAGCCGGTGCAAATACAATTCTTAAATGCCGGACGATTGTGCAAGGCGGTTGAAAGAACCGTTAAAGTATAGAACCAACCACGGGTTTGGTCCATGGCTTCAACAATAAAATCAGCCGGGAAGTGGCTTTCAAACCATTCTTTATTTTCGAACGGATAGTGAACTTGCGCATAAGGCATAGAGCCGGATTCAAACCAGCAATCGAACACATCACTGACGCGGCGCATCATGGTTTTGCCGGACGGATCATCAGGGTTGGGGTAAACAACTTCGTCAATATAAGGTTTATGCAAGTCTTTAACCTCAATACCGGTTTTTTCTTTGATTTCTTGCAAGGAACCGAAGACATCAATTCTCGGGAAATCAGGATTATCAGATTTCCAAACCGGAATAGGTGTGCCCCAAAAACGGTTACGAGAGATTGACCAATCACGAGCCCCTTCTAGCCATTTACCGAAGCGGCCGTCTTTAATATGATCCGGAACCCAGTTGATCTCCTGATTGTTCTTGACCATATCATCGCGAAAATCCGTGACTTTAACAAACCAAGAAGACATGGCTTTATAAATCAGCGGGGTATCGGTGCGCCAGCAGAACGGATAAGAGTGGGTGTATTGCTCTTTTTTGACAAGTAAACCGTTTTCTTTCAGCCACTGCATAATCGGTTCGTTGGTTTCAAAAACCTGCTTGCCTTGATAGTCAGGAACTTCAGATGTGAATTTACCGGCCTCATCAACAGGACAAATCACAGGGAAGTTTTCATCATAAGCACGGCAGGCCTCAAAGTCATCTTGACCAAAACCGGGGGCAATATGAACAACACCGGTACCATCTTCGGTAGAAACAAACTCGCCGGAAAGAACGCGGAAAGCGCCTTTTTCTTTCAGGTGCTTAAAGTAAGGGAACATCGGCTCATAGCCTAACCCGAGCAAATCTTTGCCTTTCATGGTGCTAACTTGGGTGGCATGTTCGAGTTGCTTTTTATAACGGCCGAGCAAGGCTTGTGCAAGGATATATTTTTGCCCGTCTTCTTCCATAACTGCATAGTCGATATCTTCGCCGACGGCAAGCATTAAGTTAGAGGGTAATGTCCAAGGCGTGGTGGTCCAGACCAGAATTTTCATGCCATTTTCAAGTTTGAACATCACGGTAATGGCATTGTCTGTTTTATCCTGATAACCTTGGTTGACTTCAAAGTTAGACAATGGTGTTTCAGCCGCCCAAGAGTATGGCAAAACGCGGAAGTCTTCATAAACCAAACCTTTATCATAAAGCTGTTTGAAATTGTTGATAACGCTTTCCATAAAGGGCAGTTGCATGGTTTTGTAGTCGTGGGAAAAATCAACCCAGCGACCGATACGCTTAAACATCTCTACCCAAATACCGGAATATTTCAAAACGTCAGAACGGCAGAAATTGTTGAACTTTTCAACACCGTATTCTTCGATTTGTTTACGTCCCGACACGCCTAACTGTTTTTCAGCAGACATTTCCGCCGGCAGACCATGACAGTCCCAACCGAGGCGACGTTCAACCTTTTTGCCGTTCATGGTTTGGAAACGGGCAACAACATCTTTCACATAAGAGACCATAATGTGTCCATAGTGCGGGGTGCCGTTGGCAAACGGAGGTCCGTCATAAAAAACAAATTCGGCAGCACCGTCACGATTGTGAACGGATTTTTCAAACGTTTTATCTTCTTCCCAGAATTTGAGAACGTTTTTTTCGATTTCTACAAAATCAGCTTTTGCTTTTGTCTCAGCGTAATATTTCATTATCTTTACCTTAAAGTTGAATGTTTTTATATTAATTTTGAATAAGTTAGAAAATTTTATGTATGAAAAAACGCGTATCCCCTAAGGGATAATAATGGAGATGGGAGATATGTTAAAAATGCGCTTCATTTCAATAGAATCTATTATTTGTTTAAAACCGGGGCAAGTTTAGAGCAGGAAGTCTCGCTTGTCAAGGGGGAGATAAAGGATTTTCGGTGTTATTTTATTTGGTGATTTTGCCAGCCTTTAGCCGCACGATTTATGCAATCGTTATAAGGCACATCTTGTCGGACAGGGGCGGCGATACGACCGCAAATGACAGATTTTCCGGCTTGTATTATTTCAGGGATTTCCCAAGCTTTATTTGCTAATTTATAACGAGCTAAATCTGCCATTAAACGCGCTTCCATGTAGTCTCCGAGCGTTGTGTTACGAAGGTTGATTTTGGTGAAGCGTTGGGCTAAAGCCGAAAATTGTTGTTGATGTTCGGGCAGAATGTAACCGGTGTTTTGCAGTAGGTTTGCAAAGCTTTGTCGGACGACGGGGTTTTTCCAACCCCCACCGAATAAAATGATGTTTTGCGGTATAGTGATGTTTTGCGGAACTAATGTCAGGGCTTGTGCCGCAATATAGGCTGCAAAGTACTCAAATGTGTGGACAGTGTCTGCAAAACTTAAATTTTGTTGTTCAACGAATTGGAAAATTTGCTCTTTATGATAATAAGCCGGGTCACCTGATTTGGGGAGCGGAAGTTCATAATATCGGTGACCGAAATTAAATAATTCTTGAAGCAATTTTTTATTTAATTTTCCTTTGAGCCCGAACATTCCGTCTTTATCAAAAGCATATTCGGTATGACGGCGGATGTAGTTGTCGGTATATTCGTTAAACGGTCCGGCATCAGCACCAAGTTGTGCCTTACCATCGGTAATCAGGGCAAAATTTGAGGTGTTGCCGCCGTTGTAGTAGCATCCGTCCCCTTCTGTGGCGGCAATATGTGCATTGTGCGGAGGAACAAGAGGTGCACCGTCAAAACCAGCCATGAGCGGATCGGAGCGGAAATCGTAGACAACAGGAATGCCGGTTAAGTCAGCAAGCATTTGTCCGGATCCGATTTGCAAAGTATACGGTGATGTACCGTCATTTTTGGCTTTCGAGGGAGGATTGTGGTCAAGGGTTTTACCGTGAAAGCCGATAGCGTTAATTGTGCTTTTATCGATGTCGTTTTGCAGGCACATTTCATTGATGCAGTCGGCAATCTGGCGGATATATTCGTCATGAATAGGGCGAAACTCAGGAATATTTTCGATTTCCGAGCGCGTTTTGTTAAAAACCCGAATGCGCAGGTTTTCAATTTTTTGTTGCATTTCTTTGGTGTAGGGCTTTGTGTATGTGCAAATATCGTGCATTTTGTCGTTATCAAATTCGGTTAATACCAAATCAATCGCATCCATAGAATTGCCGGTCATATTGCCGATCAGACGATATTTTGCCACATTGCTCTCCTTTTTTATCAGTTTGGAAAACTGTAGCACGAAATAGTTAGTTTTTTATAAAATTTTGGAAAATAATACTTGCTAAATAAAAAAATATAATGTAAAAGACAATCAATCTGTTCGGTTCCATCGTCTAGTGGTCTAGGACATGGCCCTCTCAAGGCTAAAACACGAGTTCAAATCTCGTTGGAATCACCAATTATAAAAATGCTCCCTTTGGGGAGCTTTTTTATAATTGGATGATAACTTGAGATTTGAACGAGTAGAGTTCGAGCGGATAGGTATTGTCATGCCAGTGCGTTTCAATGTGATAGAAAAATTTTTAGAAATTTATTTTCATCAGATTATTCAAAAAAACATCAACAAATTCGGCACGGCGGTTTTGATAATCCAAATAGTAGGCATGCTCCCAAACGTCACAAGTCGTGAGCGGTCTCAGTCTATGCGCAATCGGGGTATCGGCATTGGCGGTTTTCATGACGGCTAAGCGACCATCCTGTTTTTCAACTAACCAAGCCCAACCGGAGCCGAATTGTGAAACGGCAGCCTGCTTGAATTCCTCACGAAATTTCTCAAAACTGCCGAAATTTTTGATGATTTTGTCTTCTAACTCACTTCCTTCAATTTCACCGCCACCGGGCTGCATCGATTGCCAAAAAAAGGTGTGATTCCAGGTTTGAGCCGCATTGTTAAAAATGTTACTGTATTCCGGTTTGTCGACGGTTTCCGTGATGATTTCTTCTAAATTCATCATTGTAAATTTAGTCTTTTCAATCAACTTATTGAGATTGTCGATATAGGTTTGATGATGTTTTTGATAATGAAATTCGAGTGTGCGGGCACTGATGAACGGCTCCAGCGCATTTAAGGCATAAGGCAGTTTCGGTAATGTAAACATATTTATTCTCCCATGTCTGTTTCTTCATGGTGTTTTATATAACTATTGGTTCCGATTTCATCAAGTTGCTTTTGTAATTTTAAATCTTCTTCGTGTTGGGCGCGCTTTTGGCGGTTTTCATCAATGATTTCATAAGTTTTTTGTTCCTTAAACATATCGGCAATGAGGTCTCTGACTTGTTCTATCTGTTGCTCAAGAGCGGCTATTTGGGTTTCAAAATTTTCTTTGGTTTGCAGGTATTTTTTGACGTATGCTCCAAAGTCTCCCATTAATTGATTTTGGCGTTGACATTCTTTATCTTTTGCAAACTGGGTGTTGAGATTTTGCAATTGAGTGATAATCTCATCTTGTTGCTCCTGCAGGGCAACCAAAATTTTACGTTGTTCGTTAATATTAAATTTTTCAATACGGCTGAGCGTGGCAAGAGCGTTTTTCATTCATATCAGACCTTTGCCGGCGGTGTGTATGGGGTATCGAGGATGTCCTTGAGAAGTTGGTATCCCTGTTCAAGCGTAAATTTTTCATTTTTACGTTGGGAGAGAAATTCCTCAATCATCGGATAGTAGAAAATAGCTTCGTCAACCTCGGCATTTGAGCCTTTTTTATAAGCTCCTAAACGAATTAATTCTGCCATATCTTCATAGGTGGCGATGTATTTGCGGGCTTTGGCAACAAGGGAAGCTTCCTCCTCCGTGTCACAATCAGGCATGGTACGGGAGATGGAACGCAAAATGTTGATTGCCGGGTAACGTCCTCGTTCGGCAATGGCTCGATCCAGCACGATATGACCATCAAGAATCGAACGTACGGCATCGGCAATCGGTTCGTTATGGTCATCACCATCAACCAGCACTGTAAATAAACCGGTAATTGTGCCGTTACCGGAGCCGGGGCCGGCACGTTCCAAAAGTCGCGGAAGTTCGGCAAAAACACTCGGTGTATAGCCCTTGGAGGCGGGAGGCTCGCCGACACTTAAGGAAATTTCTCGCTGAGCCATGGCAAAACGGGTGATGGAGTCCATCATACACAAAACGTTTTTATTTTCATCGCGAAAATATTCGGCAATGGCCATGGTGGTGTAGGCGGCTTGGCGGCGCATCAGGGCGCTTTCATCAGAAGTGGCTAAAACCAGTACCGATTTGGCCAGACCTTCTTCTCCCAAAACATCTTCCTCAAATTCTTTAGCTTCACGTCCACGCTCGCCAATCAGCCCGATAATGGAAATATCCGAATCGGTGTGACGGGCCATATTTGACATCAGTGTTGATTTGCCGACGCCGGAGCCGGCAAAAATTCCCATACGTTGCCCTTTGCAAATCGTTAGAAAGGTATTGACGGCTTTTACGCCTAAATCAACTTTTCCTTTCACACGGTCGCGCATTTGTGCCGGCGGGGGAGAATTTTTGATGAAATAGGGTTTGTCGCCTTGCGGTAAGGGACCTTTACCATCTATGGGTTCGCCAAAGGCATTGACAATTCGTCCAAGCCATTGTGGGTGCGGATAAATAACAGGTGCTGCATTTTCAACATCAACGCGACATCCCAGGCCGATACCGTCTAATGAGCCATATGGCATTAGCAGTAATTTTTCGCCCTTAAAGCTGACCAGTTCGCAAGGAACTTTTTTGCCATACGTCGTATGAACATTGCACCTGTCGCCGATGGTGAGGGCTGAACTGATGCCGCTGACTTCAATGAATAAGCCTTGCACACCGGTGACCGTGCCGTAATACGAGCAGGTATTGAGGCGACTGAGGTTGTGCATGATATTGTCAAAGCGTGTTGACACCGAACTCTCCCTTTTGGTTTCTTACCTTATATTTAGGCTTTTTTTCTGATTTATTCAATCTTATTAATAATTATTAACAACCCTGTTTAAAAAGTTAACAAATAGAAAATATGGGTATATGATACGGGTATCAATTTGTTAAAAGGAGATGAAAAGATGCGTGTTTTGTTAGTTGAAGATGATTACGCCATCTCGCAAAGTATTGAAACCATGCTCAAAAAAGAGGGAATGATTATTGATACGACCGATTTGGGCGAGGATGGTTTGGAGATAGGCAAACTCTATGATTATGATATCATTATTTTGGATTTAATGTTGCCGGATATGAACGGCTATGATGTCTTGAAAAGTTTGCGTGCCGCTAAGGTTAATACACCGGTGCTTATTTTGTCTGGCTTGAGCGGACCGGATAAAAAAGTTAAAGGTCTGGGATACGGGGCTGATGACTATTTGACAAAGCCGTTTGATAAGGCTGAGTTGTTGGCTCGTATTCAGGCTGTTGTTCGTCGTTCAAAAGGGCATTCGAATTCAATTATTCGTACCGGTGATGTTGTGGTTAATTTGGATACCCAGACGGTTATGGTCGGGGATAAAACGTTGCATTTGACCGGTAAAGAGTATGGTATTATGGAGTTGTTGTCTTTGCGTAAAGGTTCAACTCTGAATAAAGATCAGTTCTTGAACCATTTGTATGGCGGTATTGATGAGCCTGAACTCAAGATAATTGATGTATTTATCTGCAAATTGCGCAAAAAATTAGAAAAAGCCTCCGGCGGTAAAAATTATATTGAGACCGTATGGGGGAGGGGTTATGTGTTGCGTGATCCGGACGAGAAGAAATAAGTCATATAATGGGTTATTAATACAGATTTAGCGAGTAAGAAAAATGCTCACGTACCTTTTTGTACGCTGCGCTTTTTCTTCTCTTAAATCTTATTATTAACCTCATTCTCTGACTTATTTATGGTCTATAAACACCACTTATCACATTTTTTAAGAGGTTATATTGAAAGCGTGTGCAGAAATGTATGCGCTTTTTTTTGAATTTATAAAAATATCTTGTCAGGTTCGATAAGATGTGATATAGACGTTGCGAGATTTGAATTACTTATTTTTTATTATTATTATAAATTTTTAACGTTATGAAAAAGAAAAAATTGATGGCAATTGCGGCTGTTGCAGTCCCGATTGCGTTGTTGGGAGCTCTCTGGTACAGTACGATTTGTTCACTCAAGGGAATTGGGGAGGATGATGACTGGATCGATGAGGCAGAGTAAAAGAAACCCTTGTTACCGGAGCGGTAACAAGGGTTTCTTTTATATGTAGGCTCGGACGTTGTCGGTGTCCGAGTGATTCCTTTTCAGGAACTCTCGGATCTTCTCTTCACTATAATCGTGGGTCCAATAGTCGCCTCGCCGATCCTTATAGTAAAAAGAAATAGTCATTCCGGAATTGTCCTCGTAGAACTTTTCCGGTTTCAAATTGAGGAGGTCCTCTGGCGTCAGAAGCCCTTGGTAGAGAGCTCCTTCAATCCAGTGCCTCTTGGGGAGGCCTGGGGCGAGGACTCTTCGTCCATTGATTGTCATGCTTCTGTAGCGATTCATGCGAATTGCGCATTCGAAATCGCTCATGCCGTTATTGACGGCATTGACGAAACGTGACGTATTGAACTCAGGTCCCCCAATGTTGTAGATGAAGGAACACGTTCCTATCATCTGGTTGGGGGTGAGCTTGCGGGTGATGCACCCGTCGATGTACGGCCAGACTTGTTCGTCGTAATGGCTGTACGCACATTCCTTGGCATAAGCCAAGGAGATGGGGGCGTCGTTTTTTCGGACCTTCTTACCATTCGGGTAAGTAATGGTTCCGAACCCGATAGTCCATACCTTTCCGTCAAAGTATGGCTCGGGGTGAAACCCTTCCACGAGGCAGGTGATGACCAGAAGGTCCTCCTTGCATGCCTCGTAGCACTGTCTGTTGTGCTCGGCGACGCTGAGTTCTGGGTCGGGGTTTAATTCTTTGTTTTCGGAGCAGTGGGTGCATCCCGTTGCTACGCTGACAAGGGCGATCATGACCGCCGTCATCAGAAGAAAATATAATTTCTTCATAGTATAGATTTTGGCGTTCATTGTATCATACATTTTAATTTTGTCAACAAAAATGACAAAATTTTACAAAAAATTCAATCATGTGCAAAAAGTTGCTGGATCGCTAATAAAGAAAAGAGGTTACACGTTAGTGTGTAACCTCTTTTCTTGTTGCATCTGTGATTAATGTGTATGCTGCAAAGATTGCAACAGCAATGTCATGCCACAGGTTATCCATGTGGTAGAGGTCATCAACATAGGCCTCCATTCCGATTGCAGCAATTTCGAAGCCTACTAAAAAGGCAGCGATAAAGCTGAAATTTTTGAGCGGAGTCTTGATCAGGCAGGTAATCAGCACTACCGCCAGTCCCACGGAAAGCCACCCGTAAGATGAGAACATTACGGCATAGCACAGTGCCAAGGCCAAAATGTTGCAGACGATAGATGTCTCGCCATTATCCTCACTGATATCGGCGAGGATAAAAATGGGTGCTATTGCAAGAAGAATGACGCTCAGTGCTCCAAGTTTCAGCCAGATGAAGCCGGCGGAAAGGATAGCAGATAAGACGACTGCTATCAGAAAGAATTTAATCTTTTTCATATTTTTTTATTTATTTAATTAATTAATAATTTTTTTAAGTAATGGTACGATATTCTGTTTTTGGACAAATGTCAAACTATTTTCTCTGCGTTTTGGCTATTTATAAGAGGCGCGTTTGATCCGGTCATTAATGGCTAAACCAAGACCGGTGGTGGGAATAGGGGACATGGCTAAGGTTTTATTGCCGCATTGCTCATCCGCCAAGCGCATATAAGCGAATAAATTGGCGGCGGCTTCTTTGAGGTCTCCTGAAGGGCTGAGGTTTAAGTCTGCATCTTCAACATTACCAAAGCCGATTAAAAATTCGTTTTCTTGTTTTCGGGTGACGTTAATTCGCAGGCTGTTTTTGGGGGCATAGTGTTTTAAAAGTTGCCCCGGAGCGCTCGGTTTGTTCGGGTTACCGTCAGAAATTAAAATTTTTTCACCCAAAAAGGCTTCTATCTCTTCAACGGCTGTTCCTCCGGCACGCAAAAGTACAATCTGTTTTTCCGTGACATCAATAATGGTCGATTCGACACCGACACGGCATGCACCGCCGTCTAAAATCATCCCGATCTTATCCCCCAAACTCTCTCTCACATGTTGGGCAGTGGTCGGGCTGACAGCCTTGAATTTATTTGCAGATGGGGCGACGATCGGGACACCGCTTTTTTTGATTAGGTTAAGCGCGATTTTATTATCCGGCATGCGGACGGCAATTTTGCTTAAGCCTGAACAAGCCAGATCAATAGAAGGATTGCTGTCGGTGCGTTTTAGGATAAAGGTTAGCGGTCCGGGGCAAAAGTGTTTGGCAAGAGCTATTACGCGCTCATCTGTTGCCGCATATTCTTTCAAAAATTCGACTTCGGCGATATGCGAAATCAGCGGGTCAAAATGAGGTCTGCCTTTTGCCTCAAAAATAGAAGCAACCGCTCGTGTATTATAAACATTTGCACCAAGACCGTACACAGTTTCCGTCGGGAACGATACAAGACCGCCGTTTCTAATTAACTCGGCGGCGCGCGCTATGTTTTCTTCAGTCGGTGAGAATATGTTATTCATCTTCTATCTTCAAAATGTATTGTAAAGCTGATGCAAAATCTTGGTATTCTTCTATCACTTCCAAATCGGCTTTGTCAATGATTTGATAGATTTGGTGTTTTTGATTGTAAGCAAGATAATCAAACTCGTCAAAGCCCAAAAAAATTAAGTCTTTATGCAAAGGATGTTTTATTTGTTGGTTGATGGTCAAAATATCATCGCTTTGATGGTGGTATTTTATGCCGCAAATTATATTCCCGTTGTTGTTCATGCCATTGTGCAGGTATAAAAAATTGATGAACTCTTGAGGAAGTAAGGCATAATGGTGTTGGTGCAAAATTTGCTGGAGTTGCAGTGTATCTGTTGATGTTATGGGTGAATTTATATCTATATCTGCTTGATTTCTATATGTAATTTTCATCTGTTATCTTTCGCTTTGGCTGGCGGCTAGGTCGGATAAATACTGATCATAGCGTTTGGTTCGTTTGTCATTTGCATAGTCGTAACTCAGTTGATCTTCCGCGTTTTCACTGCCGTAAAAAATGATATTAGGATCTGTCGGCATGAGGCGAGCTACGAATCTTTCTCGGTTATTGTATGGTTCGGTGCTGTCCATGCTATGCATAATTCGGTGCCAAAATTCCGTAAACACACACAGGTTGCTGAAATCATTAATTTTGGCAATATTGGTGCAGATTTCGTTCTGTTCGGAGATGATATTTTTATGGTGCTTTATTTCACCGGAATCTTGAGCGGCTCTCTTGTGATGAACGCCAAAATCTATCTTCATGACATAGCCGTCTTTGAAGGTAACAACTAATTTTTGCTTTTGCTGTTGAATACTACTAATAAAACTGTCTTCTTTGTCCTCGTCCAGATAATTTTGTGAAATCATATATTGCGAAAATTGTTCGGCGTGGTTTTGGGTATATGCTTTTAACCAATGCTCTTCGGTGCTGTCGATTTGTAGCTGTTTTATGTTGTGGAGAATATTTTTGCTGTAGGGAAGCAACTGTTCGTCATCTTGTTGGAAAATCATATAATTATAAATATTTTCATTGAGATATTTGCTGAGAATTGTTTTTTCTTCGGTTTCACTGTTGTTATTTATAATATGTTCATATATAACATTAGCTTGTTGTTGTATATGCTTGTTTTTGCGTTTGTATTCTATATATGATGATTGGTTGTCGAGGATAAATTTATGCAGTATTTCAGCGGTATCACCATAAAAATCATTTTGCTTAATTTTTTTGAGGGTTGAATCCAGCAGACTATCTTTTTTTTCTATATGTTTTTGTAATAGAAAATTTTTGAATGTTGAGCCGTAACGGATAATAAAATCCTGAATAGTACCGGTCAATTCCGATGATACAGGGTGCTTCAAATCTCTAAAAGTATGAATAATTTCGGAAGAAGAGATACCTTTTGTTACGGCGTATTCCATGAAACTGCTGAGACGTTCTCGGATAAATTCTTTACAAATAGGCAAATTTTGTTCATTTAATCCTTGTTGCACAATTGTGTCAAAAGTTGATGAAGCATTTTCTTTGTATCGGTCGGTGTTTGTGGTCAGATACCAATCCTTGAATAAGGAGGCATGGCTGAGAATAAATCCCTTTTCTTGCAGGGTAATTACTCCAGGTAAGGAATTGTCAAAGATAATCGTACGTTCATTGTCAATCAGTTCGTTTTGTAATTCGTTATATGTTAAGATATTGGTCTGCGTAAAAAATTCTTGTAAATTTGAGAAATTCCGACGGATAAGCGGGGTGATTTCTTGCAAAGTTTGCTCATCTAATTCGTTGTTTTGAAGGTGTTGTTGAGTTTTGGCAGGTAAACTTTGCAATAGTTTGTCATTGTGTAAAATAAAAGATATAATCGTATCTTTCCCAAAATCGGTTAATTGGGGTGTTCCGTCTAAAGCATGAAGCGCAAAATTAGCGTAGTTGGCACTGTCGCCTTGATCAATCAGATATTCATAAAAACTGTCTTGGTTTTTTTGAATAAAAGCTTTGGCAATGTTCCATTGTTTTTTCTTATTGTTTTTTTTGCGGATAATTCCTTGCAAGTTATGTTTGGTGAGGTAGGTTATAAAGTCATCTTGATTGGCATTGATAAAATTATTGATATCTTTTATAACATAACCTGGAATTTCCGGATTAAATTGATCGTATAGAGAGGAGACATATTGTTGCTCCAATAAGTGCTTTTTGATAAATTGCTTGAAATGGTTTTGGTTGCTTTGTAAAAAATGCAGTGCAGGCCCTTTAATGACAAAGGCATTGCGTTGAATTTTGGCTCGGATTTCGTCAGCATAATTATCTGAACGAATGCTGCTTATAATGAAGTTTTGGAAATCCTCGGCATTAGCCAGGGCAAATTCACTCATGTAGGTATTCGCATCTGTGGTGATGTTGATATCATTGGTGACACCTTTGCTTTGAGCCATTTTGATAAGGGAATTAATGTAGCGCGGGTGTATGTGCTGACGTTGTAAGTACGCACGTATCCATTGTTCATGTTTTTTAAAAACATCTTTGATGAAGCCATGTCGTGCCCCTAAAAATAGGTGGGCATCAGGACTTTTTTCTGATTTACGGAAGGTTTTATATAAAATATCGGAAAAATCGTAAACGCTGAGCAAGTTTAGTTGTTCAGGCGGAATATGTAACGATTGGATGGTTTTGAGCATACGCCTTTCTAGGTTATGAAATCTTGGAAACAGGCGAAATAACTGCCAAGATGGTGAAATACTTAAATCATAACTTTCGAGAGGGTAGATGGTTGCTCTTGTGTTAAGAGGTGTGGGATTTTTGAATTTGCTATTGCGTTTTTTCTTTTTAGGAGACGATTCAACCGATGCTTCTTCGTCCGGCACTTGTCCTTTAAAACGCAGATAGCCTTGGTAAAGAGGGCTCAGGTTTGTGAAATGAGGGCGGTTGATGCGTCCGAAAAAGTCCATACGAATAATGTGTTTTTCATCTTTACTCAGAGGATAATGCGGTTTTTCGATATAGGTAATGTTATAGCATTTTAAGGTTTGGATAATTTCATTTTTATAGTCTTTTTTGTGGGCAAAACGTTGGTTGAAATCAACGCCCGGGTCGCCATTATAATATTTGTCAAGCAGGTCAGAGATTCGTTCTTTCGCGGTTGCAATTTCAGCCTGCGGCAGGTCTGCTAATTGGTTGTCCAGGGCTTTTTCTATGTCAGCCAGATCTTCGATAATTTCAGGTGTTTTTTGCTGTTCTAATTCCGCAAGGATGCGCTCAGAGGGCGTCAGTGTTTCATCCGAAAACAGTTCCGGATTCGTTTTGAATGATTTATTTTGTCCCTTACCTGATGCCATTCATCTACTCTTAAAACAAGTATTTTGTCTAAATGATACACGATTTTGAAAAAAAATCCAGTTAAATTTATTAATTTTATTATCTTTTTATTATCTTTTAGGAATTATATTGTCTAACAAATTGATAAAAGGAGGTAAATATGCTTGATTTTGTTTTTGATGCGCCCAAAAAACGTGAAGATGCCGCTATTGCGGTTTTGCTTAATCACTTTGATGATTTGGAAGAATCGCGAGTCGTTAAAAAAATCGGGAAAGGAATCGCAGATTGTTTGAAAAATGCCTTGGTTGCAGAGGATATTAAAAGCGGTAGTAAAGCTGTATTGAAAACGTATCATGGGGAAGTTCCTTGTTTTGCTTTTGAGGTAGATGACGAACACCCGCTTAAATTCGGTGCTAAAATTTATAGTTCTCTCAGAAAATATATGAACGCGACCCTTTATGTGATGGATAAGCTGAGTGGTGAGTATATGGAAAAATTGCTTATCGGTATGGAAAATGCCAATTACAGTTTTGATAAATATATGACCAAGAAAAAACCGGAAGATTTTGATAAGTTAGAGACGGTTAATTTAATTAATGCTCAACAACCGGATATGGAGAAAATTGCCGCACTTACCAATGCCGTTCGTTATGCACGTGATCTAGGAAATGAGCCGGCTAATCGCTTGACACCTTATGAATTTATTAAAGATGTTGAACGCTTGAATTATCTTGATTTGGATATTGAAATCCTTGATGAAGAAGCCATGAAACAGGAAAATTTCGGTTTGGCTCTCGCCGTGGCACAAGGATCGTGCAATCCTCCGTATACGGCTGTTTTACAGTGGCATGGCAATCCGAAAAAGAAAGAATTTGATTGTGGTCTGGTTGGTAAGGGGGTTATATATGATAGCGGGGGCTTGTCGTTGAAAACTGCCTCGCAAATGCGTTCTATGAAACAGGATATGTCCGGTGCAGCTGATGTTGTCTCGGTTATGAAAGCGGCGGCGTTGCAAAAATTACCGCTTAATTTGGTTGCGGTTGTGACCATGGTGGAAAATATGCCGTCGGCAAATTCCTATAAAGTTGATGATATTTTAACTTCCATGTCCGGGCAGACTGTTGAGGTTTTGAATACAGATGCGGAAGGGCGGTTGGCTTTGGCTGATGCCTTGTGGTATATCCAAAAGCGTTTTAAGGTCAAAACATTGATTGATATTGCCACTTTGACTGGGGCGGCATCAGTCGTTTTCGGAGGTTTGTATGCTGCTATTTTAGGTAATGATGATAAGCTTATTCAATCTCTGATGAAGTCCGGTGAGACTGTTGACGAGCTTTTGTGGCAATTGCCGATGAACCCTGAATATGATAAATGGATTAATTCATCTGTTGCCGATATGCAAAATATCGGCAAACGAGGGAAAGCCGGGACAGCTACAGCGGCGGCCTTTTTACAACGTTTTATTCATAAGTCTACAAAATGGGCGCATCTTGATATTGCCGGTTGTGAATGTGATGAGAAGACGCAAGTGAGTACGGGGTTTGGGGTGATGCTCCTTTGTGATTATATCGAAAAACTGTGCTAATAAAAAATCCTGCCGTGAGGGCAGGATTTTTTATGGATTACGGATAGCAAATTTCAAGTGTGTTTGGTAAAGAGGAGCAATGTAGTAATCTTCATTGTCGTCTTCACACACTTGATAAGTGCAACCATTGTGTTCAAATGTCTCGCCGGTACGAAGGAATTCCCAATTCAAGTTATTACGATGAACCGCTTTGAATTCCGGGTAATCTTCATTAAATACCGGTAATAACATCAGATGATTTTCTCTGCTGATGTACCAGCTGATACAGAGCGTTTGATTAGGTTTGTCAACCTCTGTCAGGCGAACCAGATAGTAGTCAGGGTAGTCCTCAGGACTTTTGATTTCGGCAGCACTGTCAGACATGTGGTATGCGGCGTCGGCATCCTGTGCTGTGGCAAAAACAGATAATTGCCGAACATACTGACCTAAATTTTCATCATGGCAGGTGATATAAACGTCATTACCATGGCGAAAATATTCTCCTTCTTCAAGCTGACGTCCGGACTGAGGTAAGGAACGCGGCATCGGGTCTTCTCTAAAAAGATTAAAAAAGGCGCGCAATTCATTGTTTTCCTCACCAAACACACACCAACAGAGCGGATGTTCATTTTCAAATGTGTTTACCAACATAAGTTTGGTATGTGTTCCGTCAATGTTAATGTGTGCTTTTGCTGCCATATATTGAGCTTCAAGCTGGCTGGCACAAGTACATTTGTCACCGACAGAAATTGTACAGTCCCGAAGGGGCATTTTTGCTAACTTTATCATATGCGATGATTTTTAGGGTTTAGTAATAATCTTGTTATTGAGGACCATGTTGAATGTGGTCCTTACCAGAGAACTTTGCTATAAACTGACCGTTTTCCGGATCTTCAGCAACGATATACTTTTGACTGTTGATGCCAAAAACAGAATTATTGGAAAGCTCATCGAAACCATCAATGAAGGTTAGTCCCAGGTTTGCGAATCGTCGGTCAAGAGCTGTGATGGAAGGCATCCCATCCATATTGATTAACCAACCGATATCGTGCAAATCCTTACAGCAAAGTGTGTGCATGTTGATGATAATCATGGCGGCAGTTGCTATCTCGCAACCCATGGTTGCCATCATAAAATCTTGTACCATCTTTTGTGATGCAAACATTTCAATGCGTTTGAGGCAAAGATTGTTGTGGGCATCTAATTTGAGTTGGCACGGATATTTGTAGCCAAGCAGCAGGTAGTCGTCAGGTCCATAGGGAACAGTCGGTAAGTCAGACAAACTTGTTATCTGTGAGTGTAGAGCAATTTGCCGCGCTGCCTGTTTCTCATCATCAGGGAGATAAAGCGGCAGGCGCAAAGTTTGATGCACATTTTTGACCACTGTTTGAATGAACCATTCGTGCAAAACTTCGTTTCCATAAACGATACCATAAAGTTGGATATCGATAATATCAACATCGTCTTGCAGAAGTCTGGATGCTGCTTGCTTAACCAATTGGCTGTCGGACAGAGGACATTCAGGAATGTTATCCGTCACAAAATCATTGTATATGAATTTTGCCATAATGTTTATGTTTTGAGGGTTAATAATTTTCTTAATAAGATATTTTGACAAAATATTAGACTATATTTTTTCAAAATGCAACAAAAATGTGCTCTTTGGATGATTAATACAGATTTTGCGAGTAAGAAAAATGCTCACGTACCAATTCCGACTAAAGCTTTTGTATCGTATCGTTTACACTCACTCACAAAAGCAAGTCTCATTGCTTGGCTCATAAAAACAATTCACAGGATTGTTTTTATTTCTCAGTCTACGCTGCGCTTTTTCTTCTCTTAAATCTTATTACTCATCTCAAATATCACATTTTTGAAAGATGTGCTTTTTTTATTTTTAAGGTAAAAAACACCCCTCGTCAGAAAAGGCGAGGGGTGTGTCAGAAGTATGGCTTCTGTTTTATCTGTTATTCGCCGGCTTTGGCATCAATTTCTGATGTCTTAACCGCAAATTCAGCCATATGTTCTAACAGAGAACGTTTTTCATTCGTGTTCTCTTGAGCCTTATTTAACAAGGTCTCATAACGTTCCGGATTAGCTTTGTTGACAATCTGGAAACGTGTTTCATTAGACATATAGTCAGACAGCGGACGGGTCGGTGCTTTTGAATCCAACATCAAAGGTGCTTTACCTTGTGCGATGTTTTCAGGATTATAACGATACAACGGCCAGCTTCCGGTTTCAACAGCAGCTTTTTGGTGCTCTAAACCATCAGCCAGGTTGAATCCTTGTGCAATACAGTGACTGTATGCAATGATGATAGACGGACCATCATAAGCTTCAGCTTCATTCAAAGCTTTGATGACCTGTAAATCATTGGCACCGGCAGAAACCTGAGCAACATAAACGTTACCATAGCTCATGGCAATCATGCCCAAGTCTTTTTTCGGTAAAGCTTTACCGGCAGTGGCAAATTTGGCACTTGCACCCATCGGGGTTGCCTTAGATTGTTGACCACCGGTGTT
>CACYYO010000020.1 GCA_902778645.1 uncultured Rhodospirillales bacterium
TTTTTATAACCCGTTATTTTTTTGCTTGCATTCTCACAAATAAGAGTGTATAAAATCATCTGCACTGAACGTTTCGGGCTGATTGGCATGCCTGAATGTTCGCAAAAATCCAAGTAATTAATGATAAAGAAAGGGATTAAAATGCCTAAATTAAAAACAAAGAGTGCTGCTAAAAAACGCTTCAGCGTTACCGGCACCGGCAAATTGAAAAGAAATTTTGCAAAAAAGAGACACTGCCTCTTCTGCAAAACTCAGAAAATGAAAAGACAAGCTCGCGGCACCACGCTTCTTGATGAGTCTGATGTTGTTATTGTCAAAAAGTTTTTACCGTATTTGTAGGAGGATTGAAGAATGTCTCGTGTTAAAAGAGGTGTCATCGCACACGCACGCCATAAAAAAATTTTAGATATGGCGAAAGGCTATCGTGGACGCAACAAAAACGTTTTCCGCGTTGCCGTAGAAAAAGTTGAAAAAGCATTACAATATGCATACCGTGACCGCAAAGCAAAAAAGAGAAGTTTTCGCTCTCTATGGATTCAAAGAATCAATGCGGCAACACGTCAGTATGATTTGACTTACTCTCGATTTATGAGCGGGCTTAACAAAGCCGGCATCGAACTCGACCGAAAAGTCCTTGCTGATATTGCTTTGAAAGAGCCTGCTAACTTCGCTAAATTGGTTGAAGCAGCAAAATCAGCTTTGAAATAAGAATTCGTTTGAAAGACAATTTTTAGTTTCACAAAAGGGTTAACCCTGATTTTCGGGTTAATCCTTTTTTATTTTTACCTCCTTTTTATTGTCATTCGCGGGCTTGACCCGAGAATCCATTAAAAAGAAATCCGTATAAGGAACCGCTATGGGAAAATTTGAAAATATCGATACAATGCTCCACCAAGCATTACAAGCAATAGAACAAGCCAATGATTCTGCTGCTATTGAAAACGCACGCATCACCATTCTGGGGAAAAGCGGCAGTTTCACACAATTAGGGAAAATCTTGGGTACCCTTCCTATTGAGCAAAAGAAAGATTTTGGTGCCGAACTCAATATCGCTAAAAAACAGATTGAAGACAAACTGGGGGCCAAAAAAGAGATTTTGGCAGAACAGGAATTGAATACAAAATTGGCAAAAGAAACCTTAGATGTGACATTACCAATTCGTGATGAGCATCAAGGCCGTATTCATCCTGTTTCTAAAATTTATGAAGAAGTTGTCGCCATCTTTGGTCAAATGGGCTTTGATATTGCCGAAGGTCCGGATATCGAAGATCAATTTCATAACTTTAATGCCTTGAATATGCCGGCGAACCACCCTGCCCGTCAAATGCAGGACACTTTCTACATCAAAAATCCGGATAGTGATAATTTTGATGATAGTTATGTGATTCGTACCCACACGTCAGGCATTCAAATTCGCACCATGGAAAAACAGCAACCGCCCATCCGCATTATTGCCCCGGGCAGAACTTATCGTTCCGACTGGGATGCGACGCATACCCCGATGTTCCACCAGGTTGAAGGGTTGGTCATTGACAAGAATATTACCATGGCTCACCTCAAAGGATGCTTGTACGACTTTATGAAAGCTTTCTTCGAGTTGGATGACCTACCGGTTCGTTACCGCCCGTCTTACTTCCCGTTTACGGAACCATCGGCTGAAATGGATATCGGTTGCCTCAAAACCAAAACCGAGCTCAAAATCGGTGCCGGCACAGACTGGCTTGAGGTTTTGGGGTGCGGTATGGTTCACCCGAATGTTTTGCGCGCCGGCGGTATTAACCCCGATGAATACCAAGGCTTTGCTTTCGGCTTGGGCATTGACCGCTTAGCGATGCTTAAATACGGCATTCCTGACTTAAGAACTTTCTTTGAATCTGACACACGTTGGTTAAAGCATTATGGCTTTACGCCTCTTGATTTTTCATCAATGACAGGCGGCTTAAGCAACACCGGCGGACAAGCAAGATAAGGAGGACAGAGACATGAAATTTACACTTTCTTGGTTAAAAGAACACTTAGACACCGATGCAAGCATTGATGAAATTTCTGAAACCTTAACCAAAATCGGATTAGAAGTTGAAGAAGTTATCAATCCGGCTGCTCAATTAAACGGGTTTATCACTGCTGTCGTTGAAACTTATGAACGCCATCCGGATTCTGACCACTTAGGGCTATTAACCGTCAACACCGGCAAAGAGAAACTGCAGGTCGTTTGCGGAGCACCGAATTGTCACCAAGGCTTGAAAGGGATTTTTGCGCCTGTCGGCACGCTGATTCCCTGCTATAATGAAGTTTTGAAAGTCGGTAAAATTCGCGGTGTAGAAAGCTTTGGCATGATGTGCTCCGAAAAAGAGTTAGGTGTCGGCACCGACCATACCGGTATAATCGAATTACCTGCCGACACAGAAATTGGTGTACCGGCGGCGCAAGTTTTACCGATTGATCCGGTCATTGAAATTTCTATTACGCCTAACCGTGCCGAATGTTTAGGCGTTCGTGGCGTTGCCCGTGATTTGGCGGCTGCCGGACTAGGGAAATTAAAACCTCTGAATATTCGTAAAATCAGCGGCACTTATACCAGCCCGATTAAGGTTGAGATTAAAGCAAGTGAGGCTTGCAATACTTACGTCGGACGCTATATCAAAGGCGTTAACAATAAAGCTCAAACCCCGAAGTGGATGCAAGACAGATTAACCGCTATCGGCTTGCGCTCAATCTCACCGTTGGTTGATGTAACGAATTATATCAACTATGATATGGCTCGTCCGTTGCACGTTTTTGATGCGGATAAACTCAAAGGAAATATTTGTGTCCGTATGGCGAATGAGGGTGAAAAATTCACCTCTCTGGAGGAAAAAGAGTACACTCTGGATTCTCAATCTTTGGGGATTTGTGATGATGAGGGTATCCAATGCCTCGGCGGTATCATGGGCGGACTTGAAAAAGGTTGTTCTCCCGAAACAACCAATGTTTTTGTAGAATGTGCCCACTTTACACCGGAAAACATTGCCCGCACCGGTCGTAAATTCCAGATTGATTCGGATTCCCGCTATCGTTATGAACGTTGGGTTGACCCGAAATCAAATATTTTGGGCTCTGACTATGCCACACAAATGATTGTAGATATCTGCGGCGGTGAAGTTTCTGAAATGGTAATGGCCGGCTCTGAAGACTTTGAGCCGAAAACAGCTTATATCCGCCCGTCTCGTATTAAAGATTTAATCGGCTTAGATGTCAGCGCCGAAAAAATCATCGAGATTTTAACCCATCTTGGTTTTACCTGCTCTCAAGAAAATGGTAAAATCAAGGCTGTTTCCCCAACATGGCGCGGAGATATTGAAGGCGAACACGATTTGGTTGAAGAAGTTGTCCGCATGATTGGTTTGGATAATATTCCGGCCGTCTCTCTACCGCATGACAAACTCCCGAAAGTCACCTTATCTGCCAAACAACATAACGCCATGATAGTTAAACATGAATTGGCTAACCGCGGTATGCTAGAAACGGTTACTTGGAGTTTTATGGACGAGAACTTGGCAGATATGTTCCGCGCACAACCGGATCATTTAACCTTAATCAACCCGATTGCAACCGACTTGAATGAAATGCGCCCGTCAATTGTTCCGAACTTATTGATTGGTGTCAAAAACAACGTTGCCCGTGGTGAAAATAATGTTGCCTTGTTTGAGGTCGGACCGCAATTTTACGGTCGTAAACCGACGGAGCAAACACAAGCAGCGGCCGGTGTTCGTTATGGTTTGACAAATAGCAAACACTGGGCACACAATGAACGACCGGTTGATATTTATGATGTCAAAGCTGATGCTTTAGCCGCCATTGCCGCCGCAAACGGTCCGGTTGACAGTGCCCAAATCACAACCGATGCGCCGGGTTATTACCACCCCGGACGGAGCGGTGCTTTACGCTTGGGTAAAAATGTATTGGCATACTTTGGTGAATTGCACCCGAGTGTCAGTAAAAAATTCGGCTTAAAGCAACGTGCTTATGCTTTTGAGGTTTTCTTGGATAACATTCCTCTGCCACGGAATACGCAAGGCAAAGCGCGCAAAAAACTCGAGTTATCGCCATTACAAGCGGTCGATAAAGATTTGGCTTTTGTCGTTGATAAAAAAGTCAAAGCGATTGATGTAATTACCGCCGCCAAAACGGCAGACAGAGCCACCATCACCGATGTCCGCCTGTTTGATATTTATGAGGGCGATAATCTGCCGGAAGACAAAAAATCTTTAGCTATTACCGTTACTTATCAACCGATTGAAAAATCATTTACTGATAAGGAGCTGGAAGTTCTGATGCAAAAAGTGATTGTTGCGGTTGAAAACAAATGCGGCGGTCAATTAAGACAGTAATAGCTCTAAAAAACAAAAAAAACGACATAGACCTCCATACCTGAATTTCTAAGGCATGGAGGTCATTTTTTGAGACAAACTGAGACAAGTCTGGACATTCTGAGACAAATTGGGACACACCCCCTCTGGAAAATACCCTTTTGCATGTGTTAAAAGGAAAAAAATTTTTTAACACAAAGATAGGAGTAGGAACAATGAGTAAATCTCTCGGTTTTAGCAATATATATAATTCATCTTTCAATAATTATAAGGGTTCTCCTTATGACAATCTTATCAATGAAACATATAACAACGGAGTTAATAATTCCGATACTTTATACGCCCAAAAATTACCGTCAAATACATTGAGCAATGTCGTTAATTATAATCAGAATTATATTTCTGATGAAGATTTATATAAAAAAATGTGGCATAACATTAATGAATATGAAAACGTAATACCTTATCCATATTTAGACACTGAAGGTAATATAACAGTAGGTGGTGGAACTAACATCAATAATTATAATGATTTTATGAAAGTTAACTTCCTAAAAGGTAACAATTCTGCCGATAATATTCAAAAAAATATAGGATTTAATCAATTACATGACATGAGCAAACATAAAGATAGTAATGGTAATTATTTATATGCCAATACTAGAGCAAATTTTTTTGAACCTATAACCGATTTACGCATAACTGATTATGAAGCTTATCGTTTGGCACAAAACCATATGACAAATGATTTGGCTCATGTCCGCCGAGAATTTACAGATTTCGACAGATTTCCAAACCCATTAAAAGAGGTTCTACTAGATATTCAATATAACACAGGAGGTTTAAATAAACAAAACTGGCCTAAGCTTTATGAAGCAATTGCTAACCGAAATGTTAATGGTATTGTTGATAATGTTCATCGCAAAGATGTGGGACCGGATAGAAATGATTGGGCAAAAAGAATGTCTCGTTCAATTAAATTCTAATATTATTTTTTAGGAGGAGTAACGCAGTACTTTGTTGAATGTATTTCATTTTTGGGAAAATCTTCTAATTTGTTATAACTGTACTCCAAAATACGCAGGCAATTTGGCATAAATAAAGGAATTTCTTTAATAACATAGGTTAAATAACTATTATATTTCGTTCCATCATCCCATGCACCTTCACATTTCAAGGTTATGCGATCTTGTGTATTTTCAATAAGGTCGCATTTACCTTCATAAATAGTTTTATTTTCATTCAAAACACCTCTAAACTTAACAGATGTTGGTGCTAAATATATATAACCAACTGTTTTACTCAGTGGTCTTAGCGGCTGATAAAATATAGGATTTTTGAATTCTTTATCATAACTAAATATAGAACTGCACGCTGTTAAAAAAAATATAGAACTTAAAAGCATTTTTCTCATTTTAATACCTCGCAGGAAGATAATATATAACATGAGTTAATATATCTTAAAAAAGCCCAAAACAAAAAGTCCTGAGCTCTCAAACTCAGGACTTTTTATTTATTCCGCTACTTGCGCAAGCTTGAGCTCATATCCATAATACGCGAGCAACTTTTCATACAGTCGCCAACTCGGCATAAGCCCCAATTCTATATTTTCAAGTTGCCCGGTTTTTATATCATTGTCTTGCTCAACTTGTTCTAATGATAAATTTCTCTCACATCTGATTAAGCGCAATTGCAGCCCGATGATCGTGCAAACTTACGCCCATACATATTGGTACATGACTTAGCAATTTGCGAAATATCTGCACTAGTCGCCCAAAAAGCACATTTTTAAAGTGTTTTGCCGTAATTACGTAACTTATTCCGAACATATCCCCTTAACGACACTTCCGCCCTCGCCCCATAATGAGAGATAATTTCCGAGGCGGCAATATTGCCGATTAAGGCACAGGTTCCAAGCGTCCGCCCATGTGTCAACCCATAGAGGAAACCGGCGGCATAAGCATCACCTGCACCGGTTGTATCCACAACATTTTCAACCATTTCGGATTCCACAAAAATTTTAATACGGTTATTAACCACAACCGACCCTTTTTCTCCGCGAGTTAAGGCGGCAATATCAACCTCCGACTTAATTAAATCAAGCGTTTTATAAAAATCATCTACCTCAAATAAAGCCTTAATTTCATCATCATTAGCGAACAATATATCCGTATTGGAATGGATAAAATCTTTCAGATCCTGACGGTGGCGCTCAATACAACTTTTATCAGACAACGTCAACGCAACCTGACGATTATATTTACGCGCTAATTGTGCGGCTTTTATCATCGCTTGCGCCGAACTTTCATGATCTAATAAATAAGCTTCCAAATACACAACTTTTGCCGTTGCAATAATTTTTTCATCGACATCCTCCGGAGACAAATGGGTTGACGCCCCCAGATATGTAAACATTGAACGCTGGGCATCAGGGGTGACTAAAACAATACTCCGTGCTGTTGAAGGGCCTTGCATTAACGGTGCCGTATAAAAATCAACTCCGGCGGCACCGATATCACGCTGAAACTCTTGTCCTAACTCATCATCATGAACTTTACCGATATAGGCCGGTGTTCCCCCTAATGAGGCAATTGCAGCGACCGAATTAGCCGCCGAACCACCGGAAATCTCACGTTCCGGAATAATATCTGCATAAATTTCTCCGGCTTTCTGAGCCTCAACAAGCGTCATATCCCCCTTGCACAAACCCCGCTCACTTAAAAAACCATCCCCGACTTTTGCTAACACATCAACAATCGCATTCCCGATTCCGACAACATCATATTCTGTAACATCATTTACCATACGTAACACCCTTTTACATTCAAAAAAAACATTCCCTCCCCTCAAACAAGGGAGGAATAATCTGCTACTCAAAATAACCGATAAACCTTAATTTTTCAATAAAAAACTCGGCATAACACCGAGTTTCACAACATTTTACCAATAAGGAGAAGATTTTTCCTAATAATTATCTGCTTTGAGCGCCCTTTTGACGAACCGCCTGTTTAGCAACATATTCTGTCTCTGCCATATTAACCAGCTCTATTACTTTTTCCATATGAGATACAGGAACAGAATGACCGGTTGCAATGACATCACCCTCATGCATGGCAACCATTGCGGGTACATTTTCATCTACTTTGCGAGAAGCACCTGAACCTAATTTTGAAAAACCTCCCTTAAAAAAGGATCTATCAACATTTCTTAAAATAGTTTCTGAATTCTCCTTAGTCAATATTCCTTGTTCTTTACTCATTTTTCTTCTCCTAAAAACTTTTACAAACTATGCGATTTTTTCGCCTCTTTTGTCTATTATCGCAACTTTTTTTCTGCCTGTCAACCCTTAATTTAACAAAATAAGAGTAAAAACCAATATTTCTACTATATTTTTTCTCTTTATAAGCTATAGTATACGCAAAATCAATAAAATATCCTTAACAAAACAAAAATAAGGAAAATAATGTCACTACTTAAATCTATTACTACTTTTGGCGGATTCACGCTCATCAGTCGCTTTACGGGATTTGCACGCGATATGGTAATTGCTAATTTCTTGGGCGCCGGCATGGTTTCTGATGCCTTTTTTGTCTCCTTCAAACTACCCAATCTCTTCCGCAGCTTATTTGCCGAAGGTGCTTTCACAGCAGCCTTTGTCCCTATGTTATCGGGGAAATTGGTCTCTGAGGGCAAAGACAAAGCTGTTCTGTTTGCCTCCCGTGCCATCAGTGTTTTAGCCTTTTTCCTGTTGTTATTTGTCATCCTAATGGAATTCTTGATGCCGTGGGTCGTGGAAGTCTTAGCCCCCGGATTCGCCGGAGATGAAGGCAAAATTGAACTTGCCACAAACTTGTGCCGCATAACTTTCCCTTTTTTATTATTTATTTCTATTGTTTCCTTTCAGTCCGGCATTCTGAATTCTCTGAACAAATTTGCCGCACCGGCCTGTGCACCGATTATTCTGAATTTTACGGTAATCAGTGCCGCCTTCCTGTTAGGTAATATCGGACCGACACGAGCACATGGCTTAGCCTGTGGTATCACGCTTGCCGGTATTTTAGAGATTTTTTGGCTGCGTTATTTTATTCGCAAACAGGGAATCACCATCAAACCGCAATATCACATTGCCAGCCTCTTAAAACTGGAAGATATCAAAACACTCTTTCGCCGCATTGCCCCGGGGGTGTTAGGAGCCGGTGTTTATCAAATCAACATGGTTGTTGATACGATTCTTGTCTCTCTGGTCGGCACCGGAGCAATCTCTTGGCTGTATTATGCCAATCGGTTACAACAACTGCCGTTAGGTGTCGTCGGAGCGGCTATCAGCGTTGCTTTACTGCCGATTCTCTCT
Source organism: uncultured Rhodospirillales bacterium (assembly GCA_902778645.1). Lineage (GTDB taxonomy): Bacteria > Pseudomonadota > Alphaproteobacteria > RF32 > CAG-239 > Scatocola. Next base: position 8,701 of record CACYYO010000020.1, read on the forward strand.
AAAGCCCTTAAAAATGCAAATCAAACTGAGGCTGAACGGACACAAGATAAAGCTGTCGAATACGGCGCATTGTTGTCGATTCCGGCAGCGGTTGCTTTGATCGTATTGGCACATCCGATTATTAATATTTTGTTTGAACGCGGACGCTTTACGGCACAAGACTCCTATTTAACCTCTCTTGCTGTTGCCGCATATTCGCTTGGTTTGCCGGCTTATGTCTTAGTTAAAGCCCTAACGCCGAACTTTTTTGCCCGTGGCGACACAAAAACACCGGTCAAATACAGCATTGTCGTGCTGGTTACCAATCTGGTGTGCAGTTTAATTTTAATGCGCCCGCTCGGACATCTGGGAATTGCCCTTGCCACCTCAATTGCAGCCTATGTATCCCTATATCAATACATTCATGGCCTCAAAAAAAGAAGACACTGGCAATTCTCCCGCTCACTCACTATTCAATTAGGCAAAATTATTTTCTGTTCATTTTTAATGGGAGGCATCTTGTCTCTTCTACAATACGGCATATTTAAGGCCGGTATACAATGGCTTAACTATCATTTACTGGTAAAAACAGCAATTTTAGGCGGATTAGGTATTTTGGGTGTTGCAAGTTTCTTAATCTTTGCTAAACTGACAGGTGCTCTAAACATCAGCGACTTATTAAAGTTGATCAAAAGAAGAGGAAAATCTAATGCTGCGTCATAAATTGATATCCCTGCTGGCAATTCTAAAGTCGAAATTTAACATTTACAAAGCTTACCTGAAAGAAAGGTCCGAGAACTTTTCCGAGGTTAGTTTTGATATTGTTATTTTATGCATTCTTGGCTTTTTATGTTTATACTACCCTGTCGGAGCATGGTTGACCAACAAAATAGACCGCCGCATAGACATCGAAACAATTGCTGCCGAGCCTTCTCAATCTCAAACCATCAACAGTATTTCTGCCCTGATTAATCAAGAAGTCAATGAAAAAATCTGGACCCCGAATTTGCCATTTTTCTTCCCCGCCGCAATTCTGGATAATATGCCGAACTATCAACTGGGAATAATGAATGCGCTATCAAAATTCACAACCACTTTTGAGAAATGCCTTGACCGCAATTTTCCGGATAAAGAAAATCACAGTCCGCTTTATAAGGCCGCTGTTTTATTAAGATATCCCGGGACCGTTTGGATGTTTGATGCTCAAAACAAAATTAAACCCGTTCCCTCGGCATCAAGCCAATATCGCAAAGCGCGACGCATGCTCAACAAATATAATTTACTGTTAAGCGCAAACCAACAAGCATTTCCCCAAAAAGCACCAGATTTGGCTTTAATCTTAAGAAAAAGCAGTCTCAACATGGCACAAAGCAATAATCAGCTGAGCGCCATCATTCGTGAAAACAGTAGCAGCTGGCTGGATACGCAAGCCGATAACACCTTTTATTTCAACCAAGGGAAGATATATGCATATTACCAGCTGTTCAAAGCTCTCGGACAAGATTACAAAACAGTTATCGTTGATAACAACCAATATCAAAACTGGATTTCTTTAACCAAAGCATTAGAAGACGCTTGCCTCATTCAGCCCCTAATTATTCGCAACGGCGAGCTGAGCAGCATGACCGCGCCTAATCATTTGGCCTACTTAAACAGCTACATATTCAAAGCGCGTAATACGATTGAAAAAATTATTTCAGCCTTGCAACATCCGGAGAAGAAATAAAAATGATTATTGAGACGCAAGCAACTTCCGATTCAAATGCTTTAAACTTTTTTCCACCGCAAAAACTGTTGCCGGAAAACCGTGCAGAATTTATTGACAGTAAATCGCTGCGTCGTTCACCTTTTGCGGAAAATATCTTTGATTTAGGGGGTATATCATCGATTCTTATCACACCGGATATGATAACCGTTATCAAGCAGGATTCCGCCGATTGGAAAATTTTGAAACCGCAGATACTTGCTGAAATAATGGACTTTTTAACCTCCGGTGAAAACATAGTCATCAAAAAAGATACCCCCAAAACAACTGAGGAGATTGAGCACACCATCATCAGTCTGTTAGATGCGAGAATTCGTCCGGCTGTACAACGCGACCAAGGGGATATCAAATTCATATCATTTTCACAAGGAATTGTTTATGTAGAAATGCAGGGACATTGTGTCGGTTGCCCCTATGCAACCCGCACGCTCAAAGACGGTGTTGAAAAAATCTTGCAAACTTATATTCCCGAGGTTAAAGAAGTCAAAAACATCAGTGAAACCGAATGATAAAAAAACTATTCATATTTCTGTTATCCTTACTCCTGAGTTTTACCTCTGCCGCTCAGGAAACGAGTATTGATTTTCGCTATAACGGCATTTACCTTAACCATATCAACCTTGCACAACTTGAGAAACTTTATAAAGACTATCAATATAAAGATTATCTCTATATGCCGGAATGGAAATACCCGCCGATTTTTCTCCAATCTATGCCGACCGATTTTACTTCCATAACCGATAAGCAAAAAAGAAACAAATTGTTTTTACAAATTTTAGTCCCGTTAAGTCTACGGTTAAATGAAGAGATCTCCGCTGAACGACAAACCGTTATAGAGACGATTGATGCGTTTAACAAACATCATAACCTGTCACAAGCTCAAATAAAACAACTCGAAGACAAAGCCGTCAAATACGACATATTTACCAAGTTAAAAGGAGAGCGGCGTTATAAATTTTTATTAGAGCACCTCAAGCAAAAAGTTGATAATGTTCCGCCTTCCCTTCTCATTGCGGCAGCAGCTATCGAGAGTGACTGGGGAACCAACCGCCCCGTCAACAAGGCGAATTCCCTTTACAGAGAATTGGTATGGAACACAACAGATGGTCTTGAACCGCTGGCAGAAACAGAAGACAAAAGCTATCGATACAAAAAATTCGATTCACTTTTTGATTCTATGAAATCCTTTGCTCTGCGCCTAAATTCAAACATTAATTTTGAGATGTTCCGTACCCGCCGTGCACAAATTAAATCTAAGGACGTTCCTGTTCTGGGGCGGGATATTGCACACACCCTGAACGCCGCATCGAACTTGCAAAATTTCGCTGGCATCTTAGATTATACGATCACTTTTTATGAGCTGACCAATATTGATGAAGCCGAGTTATTTGCAATGAGACTTCCCGGTTCAAAAGATTAGATTAACCACAAGAATTTATTTGCAAAATTGACATTCTCGTGTTATAACAGCACTAAATTTGATAAATGAAAGAGCTCTCATGAATGATTTAAATTTAACACAAGAAGACGTTGCCTCTCTGCAAAAAGGACAGTCTGTCGAGAATAAAAGCGTTACCATTCGCAAAATTGCACACTACTATGTCTCCGGCGGAGAACTGACAGAGCGTGGCAAACAGTTAGCTGAAGATATTTTCCGCATCATGGTGCAAGATGTTGAGGTAAAAGTTCGTGAGGTTCTGTCAGAAAGCATCAAGAATAGTCATAATTTACCGCATGATATTGTCGAGCAAATTATTTCCGATACGGAAACCGTCTCTGTTCCGTTCATCAAATTTTATAACGATTTAACCAGTGAAGACCTGATTAAACTCATTGAAACTAACGATTTGGCCAAGCAAAAGGCCGTTGCGAGCCGTCATAATTTACAGGAAGAAGTTTCCGATACAATCGCTCAAAAATGCAATGAAGAAGTTGTCGAAACGCTGATTTCCAACGACAGCGCTCAGATTGCTGAACAAACCTATGAAACCATCTTAAAAAGATATAAAAACAGTGAGAATATCAAAGAGAAACTGGTTTATCGTCCTCAATTACCGGCATCTCTTATCAACAAAATGGTCGATTCCTTGTCTGATGAACTCCAAAAGAGATTAATTATGGTTCATGACTTGCCGGAAAACATCGCCTGCGACCTGGTAGAACAAGTTAAAGAAAAATCAACCCTTAAAATTTCTGAGGACTTCAGCTCTGATCAGCAAATTGATGATTTAGTTCGCCAATTATACAAATCCGACCGATTAACCCCTTCTTTAGTGGTTCGCTCGATATGTATGGGCGATTTGAAATTTTTTGAATATTCATTAGTCTATTTATCAAATACCCCTTTACTTGAAGTACGCAAAATCCTATTTAACAGCCAAGCAGATTTTGTTATTCGTAATCTGTTGCGCAAAGCTTTTATTCCTAAGTCAATGTTTCCTGCTGTATTCAGTGCACTGAATGTCATTCGAGACATAAAATTTGACTGCGGTAAAAATGCCAAAGATAGCTTTGTTCATAAGGTTATTGAGCGTATTCTAAGCGTCAACAATGCTGAGGAAGAACTCAGCGAAAGTGACGTTAACTACCTAATCTCTAAAATCAGTTAATATAAAAAAACACCCCCTCTGCCACAGGGAGACAAAAATGATACAGAAATGCATTAAACAGCAGCTAGAAACGCTTCACCGGATATTTTTTCATATCCTGAATGTGCGCACACCGCATATGATTCCCCATATCAGCCGTGTTCCTATTTTGGCCCTGATGATTACTGACGCCTTAAAAAAAGCTGATAAAAAAATCAAATTATCCGCTGATGATATCTATCAACTTGAAATGGCATCAAAACTCCATGACTGCGGAAAAATCACAACACCGGATTATTTATTAAGTAAAAGCACGAAAACCGAATTTGTCAGAAACCGCATTCATGAAATCCGTAATCGTTTTGAGATTTTGCGCAGAGATGCCGAGATTGCCGCACTCAAAAAAATTATTGCCAAACCGAAACAAGAGAAAGAAATCAAAAAAGCCCTCAAAAAACAAATTGAACAACTGGAAAAAGATTTCGCATTTGTCGCACAATGTAACTTGGGGGAGACAGCTGTTGACGAGAATTGCCTCAAAAAACTGCAAAAAATCGGCAATAAGAAATTCAAACGCTATTTCAGCCGCTTAGAAGGGTTATCGTGGAACGAACTTCAAGCCCTTTCAAATGAAGAAAAATTAAAATACCAAAACGCTGCTTCTGAAACTGTTTTACAAGACAATCCGGAAGACTTTTATCAGGGTATCCCAACCGGAGAACTCCACAATCTGTCAACCTTTAAGGGAACACTAAGCCCGGAAGAACGGCAAAAAATTGAGCAACATGCTATTGAAACCGAAAACATTCTTAATTTGCTGAAACTACCTAAATCGCAGCAAAACATCGCCATTTATGCCGCACAACACCATGAAAGACTTAACGGCAAAGGGTATCCTCACGGCCAGAAAGATAGCGACATATTTTTAGCGAGCAGAATTCTGATGCTTGCAGATATTTTTGAAGCCATCACGTCGTCGGAACGTCCCTACAAAGCGCCCAAAAAACTTTCCGAGGCGCTCCACATCTTGCAAAGCATGAAGAACAAAGGTCAGTTAGATAAAAACATTTATGAACTGTTTCTTCGGAAAAAAATATATCTTCAGTATGCCAAACAATACCTTTCCCCCGAACAAATTGACGAGATTAATATAGACGATTATCTATAACCTTGTGATGAGATTGCATTTTGTTTAGAAACACTTATTTTCTTCGGTGATAAAAAAAGACAAGGGAGAAAAAAATGGTTTACGTTGCTCGCACAAAAGAAAATTTAGAAAAATGCAAATGTATGGATTGCCCATCATACACATTAGGGTGCAAGCTCAAGAGCATGCCGGAAAACCTTTATAAAATAATGCATGACCTTGACACAGAACATTTTGAGGGAATGTTTTGTGCCTTTGAAAAGAGCCATTGTATTGAAGAAGATAAAGGCTGTTTATGTTCCACTTGTGAAGTCTATCATAAATATCAACTTGACAGGCGAGAATTTTGTTTATCGGACGGCGGTCTTTGTGCCCTGTCACACCTAAAAAACGAGCAAACGATTCACCCTGTCCATCATGCATAAAAGCCGTGTCTTAAAACACGGCTTTTACAAGCAAAAACATTACTCTGCGACACAACGCATCAAATCCCCGACAGTGTGACAATCACAGATATTCACATCGACCAAAGACATATGCCTTGCATCCTCAATGTATTGCAGCAAAATAATAAAATCCAAACTATCCATGTTCAAATCTTTTGCAAAATCGAGCATCATAAATTGTTCATCAGATAATTTCTGATTTCGCTCATCGGACAGGTACCCCATAGATACAAGAACTGTCCTAATAACATTTAATGTAATCATAATAGCTAAAAAATTAAAAAACGAGCGCAGAATAACACTATCAATTAAAATATCAAGCATAAAAACACTCAGATGAAAAGTCACCCCAATCTGTTTTTTTATGACTGTCATTCCGGTACTTCTCTTATTACGTCACTCCGGTGCTTGACACCGGAGTCCACAGTAAAGTAACCATATTCCCATGGATACCCGAATCAAGTTCGGGTATGACAGAAAACTATAGTCATTCCGGCCATCTCTTTTTTCGTCATTCCGGCACTTGATGCCGGAATCCACAGTAAAGTAGCCATATTCCCATGGATACCCGAATCAAGTTCGGGTATGACAGAAAGAGGAGTTCCTTATTATTCCTCCCCTGCATGAGGGGAGGTTAGGAGGGGTATCGTCATTCCGGCCATCTCTTTTTTCGTCACTCCGGTGCTTGACACCGGAGTCCACAGTAAAGTAGCCATATTCCTGTGGATACCCGCATCAAGTTCAGTATGACAGAAACCTATAGTCATTCCGGCCTCCGAGCCGGAATCTCAGGAGATCCTGAAACGAGTTCAGGATGACGGGAAGAGGATAATTTTTAACGAAACAACGCACTAGTTTCCAATTTACATAGCCATTAAAATGCGATATTTGAGGTAAATAATACGGCTGCAATAAAAAGTGCTTAAACGCACTTTTTATAAAGAGACGCAATGAGACTTATTGAGCGAGCAAGTGCAAACGAAGCGAAGTGAAATTTAGTCGGAATTGAAGAACAAGTCGCGAAGCGGAGTGTACACATTGGTACATGACCGAGCGATTTGTAAAAAATCTGTATTAGTTACCCAAAGAGCCCCTCCACACCCCTTAAAATGTGATAGGTGGTGTTTATAGTAAGATTTATCTTAATCAGCGACGGGCGCGTACATAGACGTACGTAACCAAGCTGATTAAGATAAATCTGCACTAGAAACCCGCCTTGCACATTTTAAAACAGTTTCAGGATACTTTGGTCTGCCTGTGAGGCTAAAGACAGCGCATTAATCGCCAGCTGTTGCCGCATCTGCAGGGCGAGCATATTCGCCGCCTCCTCGTTCATATCCGCGAGCGTCAGCTTATCCGCCCCTTCTTCGAGCACATTAATCAGATTCTGCGTAAAATCCTGCCGGGTCTGGATAATGGCGTTATTATTGCCCAAATCACCGGCGACCGCGCGCAAGGTACTGACCGCCGCTTTTAATTCTTGCAATGAGGTCTCGACATCTCTCAAAGACGACCATTCTGCCGTATTCAAACCAATTGCCGCCGCAGAAATATCCTGTCCCTGCACCATAAACTGATTATCCCTCGCCTCGTTAAAGGTGATTTCCATACTGTCCCCGGTGAGCAGGTTAACGCCCTGATACGAGCTATCTTGAATCAGCTTGTCATATTGACTGAACAGCTCGTTAAATTGGCTGTTGTAGGCGACAAAAACCTCCGGTTGCGGCTCTATGATGATTTCAGGCGCCAAACTCGGATTGAATGTGAGGGCAAGTTGATTACGATCATAATTCGGAATCCCTGCCACATCTTCAGCCCCTACATCGCTGGTTGCCCAATAACTATACTGATAAGCATGACCATAAGGGTTGGCGGCATCGAAATTGCCGACACTACCACGGGAACTAAATCTTAAATCCAAGAGGTTCATAATCGTCACATCGCCGGAATCGGATACATTTGTTATGACACCGACTACCTTTTTACCACTACCGGCACTATAATCTGCAGCTTTTCCCCAAGTCTTGTCTGCATACATAATATCGCCGATTTTTGGGGCGGACTCGCCGCCCGACCCGCCGACACCGCCGGCGGAAAGGGTTGAAGGGTCAAAGCAATTTTCTAAAAGCAGAAAACTACGAACGAAGCCGCTGCTACCGTTCTTATTGAGGATGTTCCGGCCACCATTAGTCATATCGAGCTTCCATGAGTTAGTACTACTAGACTCAGAGGAGGACCAATAATAAGTATTTTGCAACTTCTCAGCAGCAACGCCCTTACTCTTCAGGGTTTGTAAGGCATTGTTAATGGCGGTTTTATTGGTGCCGGTCATACCGCTCGTACCATCACCATCTTCTATTGCCTCAGCATCATAACCATAAACATCCATCAACTCTCCGATTGACGGTAAATACCATTTCCCCTGCCCGAAGGTTGCATCATCTGCCTCTACACCCGGCGCATAAAATAAGGTCGTCGCCTTCGCCGCTAACACCTTATCCCCGAGCTGCGCAAGCGCTGCCGCCGTGTTCGCCCTACCGGCATACAAGTCTGATATATTTCCGCCAACATCCCTGATTTGTTGTGTTCCGATACCGCTCACGCTTATCCCGACCGTATTGGCTAACTCCACAGTCGAGCCAATGCCGGGGTCAATACCGACCGCCTCTGCCCCCGTAGAACTGACGTTTATAACCGTCTTCTCTGCCGTCAAATGTGCTCCTTCATATAACTGAATTGCCGTTGCTGAGCCCTGCTCGCTAGCCATCGTTATCTTGACATTTGACATTGTTAAACGAGCATCACCCCATATATTTATGGCCGCTCTCCCATAATCACCATTATTATGGCGTAATTCTATATTGGTTAAAATATTATCTCCCGTTACAAAGTTTAAAAAACCATCAATACTTGAAGTAGTTAAACTATGCCCATTACCATCAATAATCAATTCTTGGCTGGCTTCTTCACCCAACCATAAATCACCAACATCTACATCATCCGCTAATACAAATTTACCACCCTCATAATTTAATAAATCATAAATATCCGAAACATCCATATCGGAGCTTAAAACCGTATACCCCTCATCAATATAACTTTGTATATCTTTGCTGACCAACGCCGGCTCAGGCACCTCTCCGGCTTCCGGCAAGCCTGCTTTGCTCACCGGACGATTCTCCATCGCTTGCTCGGCAACCGAAGTCATCTGCTCCAAAAACGAGGTCGCCGCCTCGATTCCCTCAATCGCCGCTTGAATAGTCTGAATCTTTTGCCCCATGCTGTCGAGTAACGCACTCAAATCACTCGCGCGGTTGCTCAAACTGCGCGCCGTGTAATATGAACTCGGATTATCTATCGCTGAATTAACTTTTTTACCGGTTGCCAACCGTGTTTGCGTCTTGCCCATCTGCTTAGACACACTCTGCAAACTCAACAAATTCGTACTTGTTGACATATTTAATGATATTCTGCTCATCTCACACCTCACGTCTTCTGTGATTCCGGTCATTCATAGTTCCATGATAACACAAATTTTGGTTTAGTACAACACCTTTATGAGGTGCTTTTTATTTTTGTTTATTTTTAGGTATAAGGCCTATAAATTTTCCACAAAAATATTATCGGATTCTCTTCCACGCCGCGACATTACGATTATGCTCAGACAACGTTTTTGCAAAATTATGCCCGCCGCTCCCATTGGCAACAAAATAAAAATAGTCCGTCAGCTCCGGATGAGCCGCGGCCCTGATAGCCGCCTCTCCCGGATTACAAATAGGCGTTGGCGGCAGCCCGACATAACGATAAGTATTATACGGGCTATCAACTTGCAAATCACCACGTGTCAACGAGCGACTTAAATCTTCTTTCCCCTTTGTCAGAGCATAAATAACCGTCGGATCTGTCTGCAACAGCATTCCCTTGCGCAAACGATTAACAAAGACGGATGATACTTTAGCTCGCTCATCACCAACCCCTGTCTCTTTCTCAACAATAGAGGCCATAACCAGTAATTCTCTAATATCTTTGTACGGTAGCCCCTCATCTCGTTCATCCCATATTTCTTGCAATTTCTTTTGCATAGATGACATCGCTTTTTTGATGATGACAGAGCGTTTTTCACCCTTCGTAAAAGTATATGTCTCCGGCAAAAGTGACCCTTCTTCGGGGATATAGTCAACCTCTCCTTCCAGATAAGGCTCTTTCGCCAACAAAAAGAGAACTTGCCCGACCGTGTACCCTTCAGGAATTGTCAATTTGTGGTAAACGACATCTCCTTTAACCAACTTATCCAAAACCTCAAGCATACTTACATGCGGCTCAAATAAATATTCACCGGCTTTTATCTTGCCACCGCTCTGCTCAAATCTTATTAACAGGCGAAACAACAAGGCACTATCAATCACGTGCTGTTGCGACAAAACCTCAGCCACTTTTTGTGAAGATGACCCTTTTTCAATATCGACTGATACAGACTCAGAAAGCGGGCCGCTCTCTGATACCCGCTTTTTAAGTTGAAAAAAGACCAGCGCACTAACCACACAAAAGATAATAAGAAGATTGCGCAATAATTTCATTAGTCCGTCCTGTTATAAAGAAAAACTAGCCTTCATACTTCCTCAAAACCAAAGAAGAATTCGTTCCGCCAAAACCGAAAGAGTTTGACATAACAGCTTTTATATCACGCTTTTTAGCCTTTAACGGAACCAAATCCATATCCTTAACCGCTTCATCAGGATTATGTAAATTCAGAGTCGGCGGACAAATTTGATCACGCAAAGCCAGAATTGAAAAGATGGCTTCAACCGCACCGGCAGCCCCCAACAAATGCCCGATGGCAGACTTGGTTGAAGACATTGACAATGTTTTGATATTTTCACCAAACAATTTTTTGACCGCCTCAGCCTCGCCGATATCCCCTAACGGAGTAGAAGTTCCATGGGCATTAATATAATTAATATCACTCATCTTAACCCCTTTTTCTGCGGCATGTTCAACAGCCATTTTCATCGCCCGATAAGCCCCATCGCCCGATGGTGCCGTAATATGATAAGCATCACCGCTCATCCCATAACCGACCACCTCAGCATAAATCTTTGCTCCGCGGGCTTTTGCATGCTCCAACTCTTCCAACACAAGAGCACCGGATCCTTCACCCATAACAAAGCCGCTTCTCTTCATATCCCACGGGCGTGAAGCCTCCGTCGGACAATCATTAAAATCAGAGGTAACAGCTTTCATACGCGCGAAACCGGACAACGCCAAACAGTTCACCGCCGATTCGGCACCGCCGGCAACCATGACATCTGCGTCACCTCGAGCAATAATATTGGCCGCATCACCAATAGCATGCGTCCCCGTTGAACAAGCCGTAACACAAGCATGGTTCGGTCCCTTAAAACCATATTTGATAGAAAGATGACCGGAGACTAAATTAATCAAAACTGCCGGAATGAAAAACGGCGAAATTTTTTTAATACCGACCTCATTAAAAGCCAAAGAATTCTCATAAATAACCTCAAGTCCGCCGATACCGGATCCCATCATAACGCCCGATCGATACTTATCTTCTTCCTCTTCCGGTTTCCAGCCCGAATCTTCAATAGCATCACCGCCGGCAGCCATCCCGTACAAAATAAATTTATCGCACTTTTTTTGATCTTTAGAAGCCATAACACTGTCAGGATTAAAGTCGTGTTCTCCTTCACCAAAAGGAACTTGTCCGGCAATTAAAACAGGAATATCTTTCAGGTCTATTCCCTCTATTCTACGAATAGCCGACTTTCCGCTCAAAATAGATTCCCAATTATATGCCACTCCACGACCAAAAGGAGAAACCATACCCATACCGGTTACAACAACTCTTCTCATAAAAAAATACCTCTTTCTATCACCTAAACTATAACAAAATAAACTTTAGTGCATATAAACACCTTAGAGGTTTTGTAAAACACACCATCATTGACGGCAAGATGTTCCGACAAAACCTCATATATGAAAAAAACTCGCTTACCCTAGTGAATAGTCAGCGAGTTAATTTCACATTCTGATAGTACTCAGATTAAGCATTCTTAGACAGATAGTCAATAGCGTCTTTAACTGTCAGAATTTTTTCAGCAGCTTCATCAGGAATTTCGCAACCGAATTCTTCTTCAAACGCCATAACCAGTTCAACAGTGTCTAAGCTGTCTGCGCCTAAATCATCGATGAAACTAGCTGTATCAGTAACTTTTGATTCTTCAACGCCAAGATGTTCTGCAACAATTTTCTTAACGCGATTAGCTGTATCAGTCATTGTGATAAACCTTTATATAATTAAAACAATTTTCATAGCGTTGACATAATCACCGCCTGTGTTGATTAGTTAGCACAATTTTATACATTTTGACAAGTATTATTTTTTCACTCTTTTTTTCTGATTGCCGATTTTTTTCAAAAACAGCATATTTTCAAGCCTTTATTTATTTTTTATTGGTGGATAATTTTTAATAGGACTTCACTTATTTAATCTTTTCTTTATATTATTGAAGTAGGTTATATTCGTTTTAATCTGATTGTATAGAGGAACAAATGAAAAAAATTTTATATTTTGCACTATTCGCTTTAGTTATCGTTGCCACATACTTAGCGTTTCAGAAACAAAACCAAACTGCCGAAGCAACCTCTTCCGACAGTGTCGAGGCTGTAACAAACACAACTTCGGCAGACGAAGAAGTTGCACCGACAAAAGAGACACCGGATAATTGTTCTTGCAAGACAGACTGCATTTGCCCCGAAAACGATCCCGATTGCGAATGCAAGCAAACAAAAACAATTTGTGAATGCACACAACCCGACGGAACCGTAACGGTTGTCGAATCTGTTGACAATAACAACGAAGATATTGAAGAACTCAATCCTGACGAAACAGCAGATCAGGATGAGACCGTCGTCAACGAGTAGAATTATTACAATTATCATATAAAAGAGGTGTTGTTTTTAACACCTCTTTTATTATATCTGAAACAAACAACAAACCAAAGGAGCTTAATATGAAAGTAGGAATTATCGGCGCCGGCAACGTCGGTGCCGCCACAGCTTTTTCTCTGATTATGCAAGGTATTGCCCGAAAAGTCATCCTGATTGATACCAACCAAAAACGTGCTATTGCCGAAGCAGATGATATAGCTCACGCTGCACCGTTTTCTTATGCCGGAAAAATACGAGCCGGTGATTATAAAGAACTGACAGGAGCCCGAGTCGTTATTATTACCGCCGGAGCCAACCAAAAACCGGACGAACCGCGAACAGCGCTACTGGAGCGTAATGTCCGTATTTTTGAAAATATCATTCCTCAGGTCGTCAAATATGCACCCGAGTGCATTATGCTGATTGCCGCCAATCCCGTTGATATCATGACAGCTGTTGCAAAAAAACTATCAGGATTTCCGACAGAACGCATTTTTGGCAGTGGAACCGTTCTTGATAGCGCCCGATTCCGCACCCTGCTCGGATACCACTTAAGCGTATCGCCCAAATCCGTTCACGCCAATGTTCTGGGGGAACATGGCGATAGTGAAGTCTTAATCTGGTCGAATGCCGTTGCCGGCGGAATACAGGTAGAAGAATTAGCCAGGTCCGAAGGCGTACCGATAACCCCTGCCATAAAACAAGACATTGATCACAAAGTACGTAACGCGGCCTACTCCATTATTGAAGGGAAAGGAGCAACTGCGTATGGTATTGCCGGCGCTTTATCCAGAATTTGCCAAGCCATCGCCTCTAACGAACATGCGGTTCTAAACGTCTCGGCCTTTCATGAACAGCTCGAAAACAGCACCGACATATGCATGGCTTACCCCTGCATTATCGGCAAATACGGCATCATGGGCAAACTGGCGCCGTCATTCAGTCCTCAAGAGCACAAAGACCTCGCAGACAGCGCTGCCAAAATCAAAGAGTTTATCACCCAGGCGTATCAGTATATCCACACAAAATAACACTGAAAAACTTGTTGCAAATGTTTGCTATTCCCCTTTGTTTGAACTATATTCGTCGGCAAAGGGGATTTTTATGGTACAAGTAATCAGCTTCGGTTGCCGCATCAACAGCTATGAGGCCGAAGTCTTAAAAGAAAAATTAAAAAATTTGGATAACGTTATTGTTATCAATACCTGTGCAGTGACCGGGGAAGCCGAACGTCAGTGTCGGCAGGCTATACGTAAACTCCGCAAAGAAAATCCGACTGCGAAAATCATCGTCACCGGATGCGCCGTACAAGTATCTAACAAACACTTTGCCGATATGCCCGAAATTGATATGATCTTAGGCAATAAAGAAAAAACCGAAATTGAAAAATATATCCCTCTCCTCGCAGAAAAAACAAATTTTGTCAGTGATATCATGACCTACCAAGAGTATGATAAATTTATCATCACCGGCTTCGAGGGACGGCACCGTGCCTTTGTGCAGGTTCAACAAGGCTGTAATCACCGCTGCACATATTGCATCATTCCTTATGCGCGTGGTCATAATCGCTCTGTCCCTATAACGGATGTCATGAAACAAATTCGCTTATTATTGGCAAAAGGGTTTAAAGAAATTTGCCTGACCGGCATTGATATTTGCTCTTATGAGCCTTCTTTCTCTCAACTAACAGAAACGATTCTCAAAGAAATTCCTGAGCTCCCGTCATTGCAGTTCGGTTCACTTGACCCCGCTGCCCTTGATGAAAAATTCATTTGTTTAGTAGAGCAATATCATAATTTGTATCCGCATTTTCACCTTTCCATTCAATCCGGAGATAACATGATTCTCAAGCGTATGGGACGCCGCCACACGCGAGAGGATGTCATTAGGCTGTGCCGGGCGATTCGCCGAATTCGTCCCGAAGCAACTTTTGGCGCTGACTTTATCTGTGGTTTTCCGACCGAAACCGAACAGCAATTTGCCAACACTCTTCAACTTGTCAGTGAAGCCGGCATTAACAAACTTCATGTTTTCCCGTATTCTGAAAGAAGCGGCACGCCGGCAGCTCTTATGCCGCAAATTCCTGTTCATATCAGACGTGAACGCGCCCGCATCTTACGAGAAGAAGGAGAAAAAATAAATGGCTGATTGGTTGCATAAACTGAGTCTCGGACTCAAAAAATCTTCCGATAAAATCACTCTCGGCTTAAGTGATATTTTCACCAAACAAAAACCCGATGAGCAAATTCTTGAAGAACTTGAAGAAGTTTTGCTCACAGCTGATATCGGTGTTCAGGCCAGTGCAAAAATTATGCGAAATTTTGCCACACGTCGATTAGATAAAAATACAGACATGGCCTCTATCAAAAAAATACTCGCCGAAGAAATTGCCGCCATTTTAGTCCCATGTGAAAAAGAATTACAAATCACCAAACCTCAAAACACCCCGTTTGTCATCTTAATGACAGGTGTCAATGGAGCCGGCAAAACTACCACGATCGGCAAACTGGCCGCTCGGCTGAAAAACAACTATCAAATATCTTTTATTGCCGGAGACACCTTCCGTGCCGCCGCCGTTGAACAACTCGAGGAATGGGGAAAACGCAACCATATTCGCGTTTACAAAGGAGAGAACGGTTGCGATTCGGCAGGACTGTGCTTTGATGGCCTCCAAGAAGCTATCAAACAAAAAGATGACATCGTCTTTATTGATACGGCCGGACGCCTGCAAAACAAAACCGGGCTCATGGATGAACTCAAAAAAATCATCCGCGTTATTCGTAAAGTTATCCCTGAGGCACCACATGCCTCTCTTCTGACCATCGACGCCACAACCGGCCAAAATGCCTTATCGCAAATTCAATTATTCAAAGAAGCTGCCGATATTGATGGTTTAATTATCACCAAACTCGACGGAACAGCCAAAGGCGGCATCATTGTTGCCATGGCACAAGAACAGACCCTCCCGATTTATTATATCGGCGTTGGCGAGCAAATTGATGATCTGGATCGATTCTCTGCACAAGATTACGCAAAACAACTTTTGGAGAGCAATCTATGAGCGATTTATTTGCCGCCATAAATACAGCACAACCGGAATTTTCTGCAGATGGACCCAAAGAATACAGCGTCAGTGAAATTTCTTTCGAGATAAAAAAGTGTGTTGAAAATAATTTTAACAAGATTCGTGTCAAAGGTGAAATTTTTGGCGGCAAACGAGCCGATTCGGGACACTGGTACTTATCCCTGAAAGACGAGAATGCCTTGCTTTCCGCAGTCATTTGGCGAGGAACGGCAGCCAAGCTCCCCTTTAAACCGGAAGATGGGTTAGAAGTTGTCGCCACCGGTAAAATCACCACTTTTTCTGGTAAATCTTCCTATCAAATGGTGATTGAACAGCTGGAAATTTCAGGCACCGGAGCACTACTCAAATTACTGGAAGAACGCAAACAAAAATTTGCTGCTGAAGGATTATTTGCTCCCGAACACAAAAAGAAAATACCTTTTTTGCCCGACACAATCGGTGTTGTCACCTCACCTACCGGTGCCGTTATTCGCGATATTATTCATCGTGTTACGGACAGATTTCCGAGCCATATTTTACTTTGGCCGTCTTTAGTCCAGGGGGAAGGAGCTGCTGAACAGATACGAGGCGCTCAGAGAAAGATTCACCCTGGTGCAGCAGAACTGCGTCTCGTTGAGCGAGGCCTATCGGAAAAACAATGAGCATTACCTCGCCCTGCATCAGGCTTTCCTGGCTGAGCAGGCAGGAATTCTTGCCGAGCAGCTGGCAGAAGGCAAGCCTTGCCCGGTCTGCGGGTCGGTGCACCACCCCGTGCCGGCAAAACTTTCGGCGCAGGCCCCCGGGAAGGAAGAACTGGAGGCGGCCAGACTGGCGGCCGAAGAGGCCCGCCGGGAGGCCGAGAATGCCGGCCGGGAGGCAGAAGGCCTGCGCTCAGAGCTCAATACCCGTAAGGAAGAGACCCAGAAGCGAGGCTGGACGCTGCTCGGATCGGAGTCTCCCGAAGAGATTGCGGCGGTTCTGCCTGAGAAGATCCGGCGCAGCAGAACGGATCTGGACGAACTGAAGAGCAGTCTCCGGAACGAAGAGAAGCGGAATGAACGCCGGGAGGCGCTTTCCGCAAAGCTTCC
>CACYYO010000021.1 GCA_902778645.1 uncultured Rhodospirillales bacterium
TAACTTTGTTTGAGAGCTTTCTTAAATAACAGTATCTTTTTATTTATTACATTGTTCAAGTTCTTCTCTTAATTTATTGATACGGGCTATCCACTCCCATGTATACGGGTAATGCTCATAATCTGACTTGACTTTTCTTATTTCCTAATTATGGTATAGGTAACGGGAGATGAGAGATGAAAAAATTTATTATATTTTTTACTGTTATTGTTTTGCTCATAATTACTGTTTTTCTTCTCTTACCCAAACAAGAAAATAAAGATATTATTCTTGAGCAAGTGAAAAAAGAAACAGAAATTTATAAAAAAATGTGCTTTGACGAATCTTTTCCTAAAGGATTAGACAATTACAGTATGTATGGTGATGCCTTGAAGAATGGAGATTATCGTTATCATCAGTGTTTAAAAAGAAACATAATTGAAAAAATAGACAAATTAGCAAATAAAACAGATACTGAAAAAATGGTAAAATCTTTAGATAAGATTCAGGAAGGTATTAGCGATTTTTATTGGGATTTGTACAATCGTGAAGATAACGGGAGTATTGGAAGAGGAGTGAATGATGCCTCGTTAGGTCGTTATTTTGAAAAAATTTTAGAAGACATCATTCACTACCAATACGTTTTTATTCACGATACATTTTAAGAAGTTCTAATGCTTTTACTCTTTCTTGAGGAAAACGGATGGTTCTCAAGTTGTTTCGGACATTAGCTGTACTTCTTTTGAAATAACGTTCAACATCGCTTCTTTCATTATAAATTTTATTGATAATGTCTTCATCGCTTAAATCATTGGCATTATATCCTAATGCCCGATGAAAAACATCTGATGCGCCACCTTGTCCGTGTTGGTCAACTGTAGAAAACAGGACATCCTTGATAACCGGAGACCGTTTATTAAAATCAAGACCTTGAATATCGCTAACATAATTTAATGCTGGTTTTAATTTTTTATCCATTATAAAATTATGTTGAGATTGCAAAAAACTAGGATTTTGTGATAATTCTTGCCATGCATTCTTGAAATTATTGTCTCCTTTAAGGGCAGCATTATAGCCACCTGCTTGTTGTAAAGAATTATAAAATGGCTGATAAGGTGCGCTTTGATTCAGATAATTAAGATAATCATTCATTGTACCTTGTTTCGTCTCTATTTGATAGGTTCCATAACTCCAACCACCTGTCTTATCCAAATCACCATCGTTCCATAATTTTTGCCCATTATTTGATTCTTGTAAACCACTTAATGTTCCTAGTCTATAATTGGAAGTTGTGGAATTTCCATTATTTGTTTGCGTGTTATTCTGAGCCAATTGTGAAGGTTTTCCAAAACTGTTTGTTTGTGATTGTAAGTACGGATTTGCTGTATCTGCTGAGGGAACATCAACGGTTTTGACCTCACTTAATGATGTCCAATCGTCTTGTCCCGGCACAAAATAATAATATTCGCTTTCTCCGGCTTTGGGATTTGTTCTCTTTAACGGCGTTTGTCCGTTAAAAATATTGTTTAATATATCGTATGTTTCTCTAGTCATGTTTATTTTCCCTTTTATTTATGACATTGTTCAAGTCCTTCTCTTAATTTATTGATACGGGCTATCCACTCCCACGTATACGGGTAATGCTCATGATCTGACTTGACTTTTCTTATTTCCTAATTATGGTATAGATAACGGGAGATGAGAGATGAAAAGAATATATATCATTTTGTTTTCAATATTTTTAGCTTTTGATACTCAAGCTAAAGAGGATTTATCAGCATCAGATATTGATAGCTTTATGAAAGAATTTAAACATTGCACAGAATTATTTCAAAGCGATGAACAAAAATGTCCTGAAACTTGGACTATGAAATGCTATAATCATCTACTTTCCGCTCACGGAATAGTTCAAAAGTGTTATAAAGATGTCGCTGTGAAGTTATTTGAAAAGTTTTATGGCTTATCTCCCAAAGAAGCCTCAACTAAAATAGATGAATATAATAAATTTATATATAATCAATATCTGTTTATATATAATGATACTTCTTATTGTAAACAAAATAATTGTGGCGTTTCACCATATTTATACAGCGAATACGCCACAACTCAAAGTATGCAAAATTATATACAAAGAATAATTAAGTCTGTTGATGCAAGAAATTAATATTGATTAAATCGATTTCTATGTCCTTGTTCAAAGACTTTTTGAGAATGATCATTTAAGATATACTGATCTTCTACACTGTGAACATTATTCTAACGTCCCCGTAATCAGTCCGATGATTAAAGCAAATAAGGGTGATAAAAATATGATTTTTGCCAATAACGGATGATTCCGCATATTACTTGTACCTATAAAGAAAAAAAGCATTATGATGATGAGACTTTGTTTAAAACTCCCTATATAAACCTCTTGATTAAAATACATCCAATCTCCTTTCATTGCTTCAGCATTCCAAATAGGAGAATCTTTTGTAGGGGGATTCAAATATTCATCAAACATCATAATAACAAATATTAAATATACGCTAGTATACCACTTAAAAGGCCAAAGTAATTTAGCGGTTTCAACAATATGTTTTTTTATAGTATTTGTTAACATAACCTATCCTTAAAATTATATTTAATAAAATAGTACATAAAATAAAATAGAAGGCAAGAACAAAATTCTTGCCTTCTTGGTTATATGTTACCAGCTCTCTTTAGGATATTTGACATAAACAGGAACACTGTCTTGACAATTATCTAAAAAATCACTAAGTTGTTTCGTTTGTCTCGGAATATCAATACAGCCGGCAGAGCCTTTGCTCCAACCGCCATGGATTGAAAAACCATCTCGTCCATAAGTATTGGTATTTTCATCCGGACGTAACCAAACGCGCCTTAATCCCCAGGCAGCAGGACCACCCTTCCATGTCCCTTTATTAATTGGAATTCCTATATTATTTAGCATTCCAACTGCTGTTCCTATTCCAGCATCTGAAAGGCTTATATTTTGTCTTTGATTTTGATCTGCATAATAAGTTCCTTCAGGAATAGGTCCTTTATTGGGAATACTTTGAGAAGCTCGGTTTTGATAATCAGGTTGTCCTGACATTCCGTCAAGATTATTGACTAATGAACCATTCTTATATAATCCAAAATTTTTCCCGTCAAATTCGATATAACAATTAAGATCATTTGTTTGCGTACTATTCTGAGCCAGTTGAGATGGTTTTCCGAAACTGTTTGTTTGTGATTGTAAGTACGGATTTGCTGTATCTGCTGAGGGAACATCAACGGTTTTGACCTCACTTAATAATGTCCAATCGTCTTGTCCCGGCACAAAATAATAATATTCGCTTTCTCCGGCTTTGGGATTTGTTCTCTTTAACGGCGTTTGGCCGTTAAAAATATTGTTTAATATATCGTATGTTTCTCTTGTCATGTTTATTTTCCCTTTTATTTATTACATTGTTCAAGTTCTTCTCTTAATTTATTGATACGGGCTATCCACTCCCATGTATACGGGTAATGCTCATCATCTGCTTGTTCTAATTCCTTTGCGACTTTTGCTCCGGCAATCGGATATGTCGGACAATTATAGTTTACCCGTGCGCATGAACTCAAGAGCAGTATCACGAGTAATATGAGGACGAGACTGTATAACCGCCCTCTTCTGCGCCGTTTTTTTAACAATTTCACTCTCCTTGGTTATATATTTGATTTTTTGCTGACTTTGTCCTACCCAATACCCACAAGCAAATATCCATATTGCCAGTCCGAGGAAAAGTATATTCTTTGTCATTTTCATGTTAACCCCGCGATAATCAAGCCAAATAAAATACCATGAATTATCTCTGCTAAGTTTTTGGGTTCATTCAGGGTAAATGGGAGGGCAAATAAATCCGGACAGCTAAAATACAGCTTATGACACCACAGATAGATAACATATTGAAACGGTATAAGAAAAACCGCTTGCCAAGAATAGTAAAATAATGGTAAAGCTCCTACCCCATACCGGATAAAACTATACCAAAAATCATAAAAACCGATGTATTTCTGCTTGCCCAATTTGTCATAAATCCAATCAAGCGGTGTTCTAAACCAGCGACTGTAACTTTCCTTTGTTTGGTAATGGTTTAGTCCGGCATCTATAATTTCTCCGATGGCTCGTGACCAATATTCAATAACAACCCAGATAGAGACACCTAACGCAACCACTCCCGACTGCCAATTCCATTCTGCAAGCTGATAAGTCAAAACTAAAACAGCTATTATGGTTTGCGTGGTGCGAGACAGATACTGTTTAAATTCTCCTTCACCGTAAAGCCTGCGCCAAATACTCCAAAATAACATACTCATATCTCAAATCTCCCCGTTTTGATGACATTGGCAATTCGTCTTGCTCTTTTTCCGGTTTGTCTGGCATAGCGAGAGTTCAAGCATTCCTCGGCGGCTTTGTCATAGTTTCCCGTGCCGATTGCCTCAAGCATTAATTGAAATCTTAGTACTCTTTTGATTCCCATATTAAAAGCCATGTCTAACAAGGCGTACTGCCTTTCTGAGTCAAGCTTGTAAAAAAAAGGAATGTTTTTGAGACATTCCTTTTTGACCTTTTCAATATCATTGCGCAGCAGATAAAAGGCGGCATTTTTGGTGATACCATGCCGCCAATCGCCACAGGCTTTTCGCTCTTCATTCGTTAAAGGATTACTCTCCAAGTTACGACCTACACCGATTGTTAGATATCCGGCAGGACATTTATAAGGCATAAGCGAACAATTTTCGTGAAGAACAAATCTTTGCACAAGTGTATTCATATCAAGCATCTTTGCCTCGGAACTTTTGTTCTATCCAATTTGTAAAGTTATAACGGATAAATTGATTAGCCCAATCATATAACGGACGACTAACCAAAATAATTAACCCGACAAACCCACTCCTGGTGGCCCCGTCTTGGATAAAATATCCCAGTAATAGGTAAAAACTGTATCCCATCACGAAGCCTAACAAAGCATCAAGACAAACTTGAGTCAGTGTTTTAAAACGAATAATCGCCGAAATAACGGCGGTTATAGTTATAAAAACAATTACTTTTAAGTCATCTATCATGTCCATCTCCCGAATATGGATACCGCTCTTTAATCTCAGCCACTTTTGCCTCACGCTCAGCAATGAGTTCAGCTATTTCTCCCTCGGGGATTGGACTTTCATCTTTCAGCCGTTGGATATGTGCCGTGATAGGGTCAACCTCAACAGCATAAGCATCAGCACGGGCTTGTTTCATTTCCTTATTATCTTTTTCGATATTGTGGAGTGTAAACTCACCGTCATAATGCTTATAATCTGACACCTGATGTTCTGTATCTTCAATGACTTCGTCATAGACAAGACAAGGAAAGTTATTTGTTTCGTTAATTGCAATAATCTTATTGTCTTTAATTGCTTTATACATTTTTCTCTCCTTCGGCATAAATGAATCTTATTACGTTATTATCAACAGTTGAAGCCAAGTCATAATTAAGGTCGACTGTTTGTCCTTTTTTAACAGGCATATATGTATGAATTGTATATTGTGAACTTGTATTCGGCAAATATACTAAGCTAGAAGTTGTCAGAAGTGTTGTCTCATTAACTAAACTGATATATGTTATTTTAGTTGTTCCCTTGCTTCTTGCTCTTGCATAAAACCACCCATTAGCAGGAGCTGTATAAGTACTACCACTCGCGCCCCAAGCTAACGATATATACCTAGATGATGGCATAGACCAACCACTAGCGAGGCTTGTTCCGCTTACATTGACATTGCTCAAATCGACATCGGCTTTTCCGTTTAAATCTGTTGCAATCTCATCAATATCAACTTCGATATTTGTTTTAACTGAATTGGCTATGACTATATAGTAAAGGACTTTAATAGACTGTGGTTGAACTGTAGAGGAGTTGCCGTAGATTGGGTTAGAACGGGAAGCGTCAAGACCTAAAGCCACAGAAGTAGTATAGTTACCACTTGTATTCTGTGCCTGCCTTGTTGTATCACCGACTAAACTCAATTTATATAAAGCGCCTCCTTCATACGAATCATTATCCCAATATGTT
This sequence comes from uncultured Rhodospirillales bacterium, assembly GCA_902778645.1. Classification (GTDB taxonomy): domain Bacteria; phylum Pseudomonadota; class Alphaproteobacteria; order RF32; family CAG-239; genus Scatocola. The sequence continues at coordinate 6,061 of CACYYO010000021.1, forward strand.
CCATAACCAGTGTTTCTCGGATAAAAATTACCCTCAATATTCGGTAATCCTGCTTCAACCAAATCACCTAAAGCAGTAACATCCGTTGTTCCCTCAGTAAACCCTGTTATCTTTGGCAATCTGACAGTATTATTTGTGCTATCATAAACAAACTTTCCACAGACGCCATAGTCGGTAACAGCTTGTTGCCAAGCAGTCTCTGTTATGAATAAATCAGGATAGTTTGAGACAAGTCCTGCGATATAAGTTACAAAAGCACTATAAGACCCTGTACCATTGATTAAAGCGCCATCAAGCAAGTGCAAGCCTGCATCAGATAGAGGAATTGTAGATTGAATAATCTCGCCAATGTTACGTAGCGAAATTCTTAAATCGCCGCTCCCTAATATTGATTCACCATGAATTGTTTTGATGTTTATGGCGCTTGCCAAAGTATTTTGTTTACCTTCCAAGGCGGTGTCAACATATCCTTTATCAATTAATTGGTTAGATATGGTTGCAGAGGATGGAATTTTTTGCTCAATATCTTCTATTCGTTCTCGTACCGTGCTTAATGAGCTTTCAGATTGCCTTGCCCAGTACTCTGCTTGAGCAATACTTGAAGCAGCATGGCTATCAAAACTTGCTGTTTTGTCGATTGCATTGTTATTGTATTCTTCCAGGCGATTGTCCGTATTAGCATTATACGCACTCAAACAGTTTTCTGCATTATTATTAAAAAAAAATATTTTCTCTTCAGCATTTGTATTGAAGGCTATTATTTCTGTTTGTGTTGCAGCCTCAATTTCTGCCTTTCCGGATTGAACATAACTGATAGTTCGTTCCACATCAATTTTCACCTCCGGTCCGATAACCAGATTTAACCCTGAGCCTTTTTCAAGTGATATTTTCACGTCGGCACTATCAAAGGTTGTTTGATATTTGCCTGAGTTTAAATGAAGTTCCATTTACTCCTCCTGCGTCACCTGTTGGGTAATCCGAAAAGTAGCGACTTGATTCACATTTGCCGGGAAAATTGTGTTCACACTCCCATCTTCCGTGGTGAGCTGGATATCGGTTAAGTAATCGCCAACCGGAATATTGGTTTCAGTCGGACTTATTAATAATGCGATTTTTCCGTGGGCTGCATCTATCGCTGTTCCTCTAAGAGAGAACATCAGATGATTCTCAGAATCCCGTACCTGCATCAGTAAAGTTGCTCCTGTCAAATTTACAGGTTTACCGTTTTGTTTAATTTGAATATTGATCGGGTAACTATCCCCTTGTCTGACTTCAATTAAATTATTTATAATTCTTCCTGTCATATTATCTCTCCACTCTTAAATATTGTAATCTTGCTCCACCATTCGGATTGGCTGTACTTCCCCAGTTTCCATAAGTTGAAACCGTTGCAACCGATGGTGTGCTTCCAGCGGCTTTTCCGCCATTTTTTCCTGATATATTGTTTATTACACTGGTGATGTCTAATGCGCTATTTATTGTAACAGTTCCGCCTTTTCCTGCGTTGTCTGTTGAGGCATTTGTGCCGGCTGTTGCCGTTAGCATTCTAAGACCACCCAAATTCATATAGGCATTTCCGCTTGAACCGGCGACGATTTCTAAAACCTGTGTTTGAGGATTGTAAAATGTTACTTCAACAAAAGCGCCTCCGCCTCCGGAAGCACCCCATGCGTACCCCCCATACGCCCAAGAAGTATTCGTGCCCTTTGCGCCTCCCAGTGCTATTTGATAAACCCCTTTGGGTAGATTTATCGTATAACTGTCGGGGCTGGCATAGGTAAGAATTTCATCCGGTTCATAAGGCTGAAACTGGTAAACTTTTTGTGAGCCATGATAAATTTTTTCTATCGGCTGATTACCGTAATATATACCAAACTGAGATCTGTCTCTGATTTGGTTATTCCCATAATGTAGCTCTACCATATGCCCCTCGCTTACGCCGTAATAAAATAAAATGTATTCGCGTCGGGATTGGTTGGTAATTCTGATACGACCTGAAACATATTTTTATCGGCCTTGTTGGTTGATAATGTCGTATTGACATTGTCCAACTGTGATTTATTGACTGCATCTAAGCTGGCTATACCGTTTGCAACGTTTCTGAGCTTAAAATTACCGGCATCGAAGTCTCCTTGCATCTTGGAATAGCCTGTTTTCAAAAAACATTGTGACAGCCCGTCGGCAAAATTATTGTCTTCGGCATCCATATGATCGGTTATGATTTCTATATCATTGATTCTGTCATCTTCCCAATTATGAAGACGACTAAAGTTTCCTTTACTATCGAATGGCATTGTTTTCTCCTTTAATAAAAAAAGCTCGGAATATTATTCCGAGCTTTGATTTTTTGTATGACTGATTAAATGATACTTACTATTAAAATAAACAATAAGCTAAAACTTAACAGATAACATAATAAATATATGATTTTTTTATATTGTTTGTTTTCCGGTTTCTTTTGCATATATAATTTACCGCATATATAAGCAAGTAAAAATGATAAAACAGCATTATTATATATGAGATTTTGAAATTCTTCTTTTGACAAGGCTAATGACCGCAGTGTTTTTGCGGACAACATTTCCTCAGCAAAGAAGTTACAGATCTGCGTTACAATTATCGTTGTTATTATCCATAATATGACAAAGATACTTGCTTTTTTCAGTCTTTCCATTTTCATATACCTTAAAAACGTTTCTTTCTTCTGCTTATATATTCTTTTGCTTTTTTTTGCAAGGTAAAATTATGTTTATACGATGGTGAATTTAATGCTTTGAATAGATCATCTGCATTCCATTTGCTTGCATCTTTATGCATAGGTGAATTAGGATTTTTATACTCTCTTAAAATTTCATCTTCGTATTTATTTAATTCTTTTATTGGCGTAAGTTTATTTGTTATATACTTGCGTCCAAAATATTTAGCTGCTCCTAATATTACTGGTAATGGCATTTTTCCTCCTTTATTTCACGGCTAAATCATACCGCACTGACAAATACCCTGATTTGTCCTCAATAACGGCTTCCGGTCTGATTTTACGTACTTGTTGAGCAATCAATCCAAGTCGCGGCGTTTTATCATTTTTATAATTAAATAAATAGACATCCAACCCGTTGTCTAATTTGCCAACCTTGTGCAGATTTTCCTTAAAGCGGATATCTGACAGTGATGCAGCAATTGAGGCTGCTGTCTTGGCGGTTTCTCTCAGTCTTGCGGCCTGATCATCATCATATTGGCGTTGAAGCTGATATTTATCAGCAAAAGCACCCTTGAGTAAATTGTATTTTGCCTGTGTGACATCATATCCGCTCGGTGAATTAGAGATTAAAGACAATATTTCACTCACCGGTAACATCCTGGCTCCGTTCGTAAAGTTACCACTGGCAATGCTATCACTCAAACTGTTACTGAAAGCATTCTGCCCGGCAGAAACACTATTATAGGCAGCCTGATTCAGAGCGTCATTTTGAGCATTTTGCAAATCTGTCATAGCTCGCTGGTAAGCTTCGCTCCCCACAGAAAGGCCCTGATTTTGTAATTTAGTTTCTAAATCAGCCGTTTGATTGGCAAATTGCGGTGTCAGTTTATCGACATATGAATTATAAACAGCATTTTCCGCACGTTGTCTTGCTTCATCAGAGCCGTCAACCGTATAAACATAATCCGGTCTGCTGCTTAATGTTTGCGATAAGTTGTACCCGGCCTGAGCCATGTTTTTATTGGTATTATCGACTGTTTTGGTATCAATACCATTCAAGTAATTCATCATATACCATGTTGCGGGGTTAATTTGTGCACTTGATCCGCTAAATCCTAAAGATTTTGACATTTTATTCTCCTTATTTATATTTATTTTCTGATTTTAATAAGCTCAGGATATAACAATCCTGACCATCCTCACGATACTCTCGCAATCGCCCTTCTATTTGGAAACCAAGTCTGCTTACAAAATTCAGGCAGGTTGTATTGTTAACCGTGACCAATAAGTTGATTCGTCGACATTTGAAAACTTCAAAGGCTATCCGCATAAATTCTTTGATAACCTTTTTGGTACACCAGTGTTTGTCAATACTATATATTGTCCAGCTTAACTCCTGCGTCGGCTTTATATCGTGATAAATTAACGCAGCTATCGTTTTTCCATGATACTGAACACCAAGTGTCATATAACGATTAAGCCAGCTTGTATCTATGTTCAAACCTTGGCACACCCAGTCTGTCAATTGCTGATTTTGGTTATAAATAATGCTAATACAATCCGCTGCCATTTTCGTACCGAACTCCCGTATCATACCATTCAATCAGATTACCTTTCGTTTTGGTTTTAAATACAATACTTGCCTTAAAACCGGTTGCCGAGACAGCAATCCATTGACTTCTGATACTTCCTTTTAAGGTCGCCCATCGTGTCCCTGAGGGTGCAGATAATGAGCTCCATTTCACCTGATTCCATTTACTTTGGCCACTATAGCCTATATTTTCGGCATAAGCTTTATCCTGACTGTTAAAGTCCATATTTGCATAAATGACCAGTGCAAATTTTGTTGATGATTTGGTACGCGGATTGAGTAATTGGATGCGTTTGAGCAGGTCGCTTCCTAAATTATTATATGCCTGCTCGACATGCCCCAAAATGGGCATACCGTCATCCGAATAACTTTCATCAAACAGATACACACCATCCATCCCGCCAAAATAAAGTCTGTCATCAAAGTTTTCCCAACAAAGGGCGGAAATATTTGTAAAACGGCACCACGCTCCGGTATTGGTATTGATGACATGTTGCTCATATCGCTGATTGGTTGGCACATTAAAAATCGCATATCCGCCGCGACCATAAATGATGCCTTGCCATCCCGGCTTATTCTTGTTGTTCCGTGTTCTTTCTAAGACAAGGCTTCGTATTTTATCACTAAATGCGATGAGCGAACTGTTCGCTCGCTCCTGAGGTAAGGCCTTTGACAGTGGAATATAGCCGTCTTCCGAAATGATGACGATATCCCCCTGATAGGCTAATGTGCAACGATATCCTATCGGACGGCTCATACGGTAAACGCCTTTAAGTTTCCAATCTGTAGCGTCATTGGGATTACTTCCTGAATAAACAGCGACTTCACCTTCTGAGGTAATAAAAACTGTCAGGTCATCTATCCCTTGACCACCATCTTGTGTCCATGCGGCAATTGCCATTAATTCTCCGCCATCTCTGAAAATTGTTGACAAATCAAACTTGGTCAATGTTCCCTGAACCTCACCGACACCTGACGTATACCAAGCATTTAATGAGCCTCGTTCAACAAAGAACAGCCTTTGTTTGGAAACGCAAACATTTACCAATTTCTGCGGTATCAGATTTGTCCCAATCACGGAAAGTTCTTCGAAATGGGTTTGGCGGTCTTCTATGTAATAGGTTTGCGGTGTATCAACCCCGTTAACCATAATCAATCTGTTCTTGAATTGACAGGCCTGCCAACTGTTATCATTAAAATTTTTTTCATACGTTATGAGCTCTTGCTTGGAAGAGACATCGTATACATTGCCGGAACTAAAAGCCAACAAACGATTTTCCGTCGGCATTTTATACGCAATTAAACTCATGACTTTTCCTTCAAGCGGCACGTATTTTTGATATCCTTTGCGCAGAACAACTTTTGAGTCCAGTGGTAAATAATTATCCATAACAAGAGCATCATCAGCCGGCATACTGTCCATACTGTCTCTCATATTCAGTCCTCCGGTCGGTGCCGGTATGCTGTAATTTTGGGAGACAACACCACGTCTAACATTCTTTTGCAGCATTGATTATTACTCCTGTTGAGATAGGATCCACGCATGAGGCCAATTTGATGTCTTGCGTTGCCAAACCACTGCCAAACCTGTTTTTCAGCTCTCGAACATACTCATTATATTCTTCTTCATAGGGCATACCGTTCCGTCGGTACCAACGCCAAACAATCCCTTTTTTGACCAAGAATTCATCAAACACCGGAATATCCGTATTCTTAGATAATTCTGATTTTTCCTGATAACCGTTTTGTGCATCATACACCACATTGGCTGAACGGTACTGGAAAACAATGTTGATGTATGCCGGTGGCGGTGTAAGGAACTTTAAGATTCCATTTTGAATTTTAAATTTCAGTCCCAGGGAGGATACATTAAAATACTTTTCTTTCATCCACTGTTCCGGCGTTATCGAACCAATGATTTTTTCTGATGAATCTTTGATGTAAATGGTATTGTTCAGCAAAGAATAAAAATCCGGACAGAAATCATGAATCGGATAATTACTTATCTCTTCTTCTGTATGAAGTGTGCCCTCTTTTGTCAGCTCCTGCCAATCACCATAACGTAAAAGGCTGTCTAATGTATCTTTGGCGATACTTAAAAAAACAGCTTCTTGTTGTGAGGCTCCGGCGAATAAGTCTTCCGGCTTTTGAACAGCAACCAAATCTGCCGCTTCGCGACATATTTCCAAAATATTCTTCATGATTTTCTCCTTGTCCGTTTGACTGGTGATGCTTTTTTAAGATTTTCAAGCTCCTGTTGGAGAGCTTTGATTTCAGCCTTATAACTCTCTTCTTTTTTCTGCCACTGCAGTAAAGCTTGGTTATTTTTAGCGTTTGCCAGAAATTTTTTAGCTAAATCCCGTTCCTTTTCAATATCCAGTTGCGATGCTTTTTGTTCATCAAGCTGAGCTAAAGCTTCTACAGTGAAAATTCCCCGTACTTTGAGGCTTTCTATTTCTGCGGCAGTCAAAAATGCAAACTGTTCCAGCGGTGTTCCCGTTGAAACTTGTTTTTTCCCTAACTGATATCGCGCATATTCGACAGGGAAACGATGAATTTTATCTGCTGTTGCCGGCTGATCAAAAACTTCGTCATTATTATCTTTAATACGAATTTCAACAAAACAACGATTGATAAAAATCGGTAATCCGTCCTTGCTAATATTGTCGGTTTTGATGGCCTTGTCATAAAAACGTGCTGCTATGCCATCTTGAGGATTATGGTTTTGTACCATATTTTGAAAGGTTATAAAATCCATGATTTCTTTCCTATAAAGAAAAATCAGGGGAGATTATCTCCCCTGATTTATTATTTTTTTCAATCTACTACGTCTATTTATTCGCCCTCTTCTTGAGAGTTTTCTGCCGTAGCATCAATTAAGACACCTTGCATGCTGGCATTTGACATTGTCATATTACCTGCCCAACCGATAATCTTATACATTGCATCTTGGTTGACAGACATGCGATCGCCACCGACAACCGTCATATTTCTGTCTTTATGCGGACGCAAATAAATATAGTTGGTGTTTAAGAAATACATTTTATCATCAGCGCAGTGTCCACCCTGACCACCATCATAAATAACATCCGTATTCTTGAATTTCAGGTTAATAAATCCGGCATCGGCCATTTTACTGTCACTGAAACGTTGCATCGGGGTTAATGCCTCCTCAAACGTTGAATACAAATTTGTACCGGCAACAATCAAGTCCGGGCGCTCATTGCCACGACATAATTGCATAAAGAGTTTATCCATATTTTTAAGAATATTTGTGGATGTCAGTTTTTCGCTTGCCGTCAAAGACTTATTCCGCCAAAACTCATTACCGGCTGTTGCACGATTGATCCCGCCGACAGTTCCGGTTTCCGGTGAATCGGCAACCAATAATGCTAAACCGCCAATCTCTTTACCGTTTGATCCGGTACCGTCAGAATAAATAGCGGCAGACATTTTATTGCACATGGTCTTGCAGGCATTATCAATACGCTTTTCCAACAAGCTCATAACTTGCTCGTGTCCGGCGTTTTTGAGTAAATCTTCTCCTGATACGGCAACCGGAACGGCGCATAGTTTCAGAGAATATTCGGCGGCTGTGAAAAGCTGTTTAGGTGTATAGTTAATTGCTTCATAGCCTGAATACCAAGTTAAATCACCTTCCCCATATTCTAATTCTTCTAAAATTTTGGAACCGCCGCTGATGGTGCGGATGTTGCCTTTTTCCTGCAAGCATTTTAACAAGGCATTGTTTTGTGAAACGTTATCGGCCAATGTGCCGGTACGGCTCTCTAATGTCATTGTAAATACGTCATCATAGTTATTATTCATATTTATTTTTTCCTCATAAAAAAATAACCGGTTTTTTCCGGTTATGCTGATTAAAAAATTTATCCCTCAAGTTTTTTGAAGGTATGTTCGAGAATTTCTCGTGTTGTCATTTGCGAGAAATCTTCTTTTTCTTGCCCTCCCTTGGGAGAAAATCCGGCAGATTTAGCTTTATCGGCCTCTTCTGCCAAAGTTTGCAGCTTATCAGTTTCCTGCTTTTCCAGCAGTTCTTCTCTGGTCTGCTGATTCAACCATAAGGCCTTTTCATACGCGCTTTCATAATCAGCAACGACACCGCTTTCTATCAATGCGAACATTTCTTCTTTCACTTGATTAAAATGCGGGTGCAACAGGTGACCTTCATCATCTTTTGCATTGGCAAAGTTACTTATGGTTAATTGTTTGGTTTGCTGACTTGCAGCAGCCAGTGCCTGCCATAAATTTTTTTGATTTTGTTCCAAATTACGCAAACACTGGATTATTTCCGGACGTACTGTCTGATCTTGGGATTTTACGGGTAAGGATATTCCGTAAGCTTGTGATAAAAATGTTAATGTTTCAATCGGGCGTTCGGTTAAAGATTTATCAATACCCGCCAATAACTCTACCCACTGTTTGGCGGTCAGAATTCCTTGGCGTTTTAATCTCTCCTGCTCGCGCGAAAACATTTCATCTACCCAATGTCGTGCAGCCTCCTCTCTGTTGTTTGGTTCCTCAGTTTGCGGCTGAGAAACCGGTTGTTCTTCCGGAACAACGGCGGCAGACAGTTCTGCCGATGTCAATGTTTCCGGATCGAGCGTCTCTGTAAGAGCTTCATCTTTCATTCCAAATACTCCTTTTGTAATAATGAATTAAGTCAGCCCAAATCGATGCTCGTTCTTGTTTGTGCTGACGTTGTTTAACTTTGGTCATATATTCCGGGGAATAATCTGAGGCCAAAGCTACCTGATGGCCGCGAATGTAACGGTCAATATCAGCAGCACTGCTTGCTATACTACCGTCGGGCAATATTATTTCTTCCGTCCATTGGCGGCTAATGTTCGTCATGCGCCTCTAACTCCTCTTTTTTTAGTTCCAATTCGGCGCGGTTGTGATGTGCTTTTTCCATCTCGGAAAAGGCTTTAATGTCTAATTCCCGCTGTTTGAGATTATTTTTTTCCTGCTGCGCTTGTGCCAAATTACCTTCAAGATTATTCTCTGACGGTTGCGGTTTATCCTGCAAATCTTTACTGATATTATTAAAGGTTTGCTCCAAAACACTCTCAAATTGTCGAGCTCGCGGCATAGTTGCAATCACGCTTTCTATCATGCTGCGATACAACGGCAATAACAGTGGCTGTGAGGAGACAAGAGCAAATGCTTCTTTAATCATGGTATTAACCGTGGTGATACTATCAATGGTCTTTTTATGTTCTTCTTCCTGATTAAAAACGGCGTCACTTTCTACACGCAGGATCATCCCCCTCAATTTATCCGTTTTGAGGAGTAAAATCGCCTCTGCAACCGTTAATTTGTTCTGTTGTTCATCATGCGTTAAAAAACCGGCTAATGTTTTTTCTGAAAATTGCTCGCAGATAATTTCGGCTTTTATTCGGTACAAGTCGGCAATAAAGCGCTGCATATCATTTTGACGATCTTGGTTACGCAGTGTTCCGAAATTGGCTTTTTGTTTGACGGCCGTTGCCGTTTCAACCGTGTTGGAATTCCCACGCATGATATCAGAAACACCTGTCACATCGTAAATGCGTTTGATTACATCTTCACGCCGAACCGATAATTGTTCCAATGCCTGAACATATTGCTCTATCGGCGCAAAATCGATGATACCGCGGATACCTCCGCAATCTTTGAGTTTTTGAAAATCACTGACGGCAACAAGCGTGACATCTTTATTCAAAATATTATACAACTCCGGAAAAGATTTATCGTATGCACCGCTGACTTTAAGCGCCTGCATCACCAATTTCATTCGTTGCGTAATTCCGTTCAGTTCATTGAGCATCTCCTTAATCAGGCAATAATCCGGTGTCGGAATAATACTATCGTTTGTCTGTGTGGCAAAAATAGGCTTCGGGCATGGAAAAAATCCACTCAAATGTAACGGATCATCTATTTCTTTCAGGAATTTTTCCGGATATTCTTTACTGACCCAATAAACTTTTTTATAGGGTTTATACCAGACTTCATAAACACATACAATTTCATCGTGATTGATTGTGGTTTTGTATTGGTCACCAAAATTTTGTGCCACATCGGCCCGGCTCATAAAAATTTTGCGTGCCACCCATTTTATGTCCTCCCAAATACCAATACCTTCCGTATCAGCCAGGAAATGTTCCGGATTAACGTATTCTGAAACAACTTTCTCGGCTGTCTTGACGGAAAAAACTGTTCCTTTGTCATCTTTATTTTGCAATTCTCTGAATTCCGGCATATAGTGTTCCCAGATAATGCCGCAACCTGAAATCAAAAAGTCGTTGCGTGCATATTTGATGACACTATCAAAGTCAAATTGTGCCATATCCCATTCAAGTGCCTTTTCTAAAATTCTACAGGCTAAGTTTTCAGCACTGTTTGGCATTTTATTGAGGCGATCAATATAAGGTTGCGGTTGTTTGAAGTATAAAAACGGTTTTAAGGTTTCGATTGATGACCAAAAAATGTTATATCTTCCGATGGCATTTCTGCCTCCTTTTTGATCTTTATAGTAAGTTCTTGTTTCTTGCACCAAGTCGTAATATGGCGCATATATTTTTTCCGCACGTTTTAGTTTTTCTAAAAGTCCGTGTGGGGTTAGGTTCTGAGCTAACTCACTCATTTTGTTACTCCTATGTGATATAAAATTATTACAAAAAATCCGCCCTAATCGGCGGATTTCTTAAGTCGGTTTCAGCTGTTTATCTTTTTACTCCTCAGGATTGTCTTGTATTTTCCCCAGTAAGCTCCGTTCGCGAACAACGACCAAATCTTTTTCTAAGGCAGGTAATTCGTCAAACACCTTAAATAAGACCTTATCCCCTATTTTAACGCTGTGAACATTTTCGCCCACGCTCTCCACAACCCCGACAGTGCGCGTTGGGGTCGCATCATCTGTCAGCAGTATCCCACCCTCGGTCTTATGGGAATTTGTTTCTAATCGAATAAGCACTCTATCCATAATTGTTTGTAAACGTTCTACCATAATTCATTGCTCCTCTCACGTTGTGATTTAAAAATATCTTCATATGTTATTTGGCCATGATGATATATTTGCGGTTCTCCATCATCATAAACAGGTTCGGCAAAAGTTAGAGCAAGCGCATCGGCTTTATCCGGTGAACGCCCCAATCGTTTTTTTACCTCATCTTTTTCTTCAAGCTGTAAACGACCGCGCCGATCATATTTTTTATTGATACCGGTTAATTCATCAAACAAACTTTCATCTTCAGGTAATTGTACTTGCGGAGATGATGAAAGCCAAGCTTGGACGCTGTCCCACATTTCGGCCCGTCGATTAAAATATCGTTCTTCATTTATAGCCTTTTCACCGAAATATATACCGCGAATAATCTCGGAAAAACCGCGGTCTTTGAGAATATCATAAACTCCGGCCCCTTGTCCGCCGATATCCATAAAAATACGGTGCGGATGATATTCTTTGATGAAATTTGTTGCCGTATTTGCAACAGCAACATTATCCAGTTTTTGATAACAGCGGAATGCATAACACCATCTTCCTCTCCGAAAGCAAAAAACCGTTTGATCATCACCAAATCTGGCAACATCTAACCCGATAATCAACGGAGATGAACTGGATAATATTGTCGACACAAATGCGCGACGCACAACATCCGAGGCAATCAATTTATTGTTTCCTTGTCGTACCGGTTCGCCTAACCAGATATGAGCATAATCTTCCGAAGAGCGTTGTCGGCATTTTTGCGCCTGAATTTTAATCTCTTCCGGACAAAAGGGATTGTCATCATAATTGACTTTTTTAACTAATGTTCGCTCATCGGGGTGGGCGGCCAGGGCAATCCAAAGCGGATCATTTTCTTGTTCTCGGTTCATAGAGATCCAAATTTCCGAACCGTTTTTACGTATCGTCGGCTCTAAGATTTCCCATGAGCGTTTAGAAATCGTTTGTGCTTCTTCTATCCAGGCAATGTCGACCCCTTCGAGGGATTTGATATGTTGCACATCTTGATCCCGCAAGCCTTTGAATATGAATTTACTACCGGTGATTTTGTTTTCTATTTTGTTTTCATAAATCTGATAATCATTCAGTTCATAGAGTGCTATTCGATCACAAAGAAGACGATAAACAGAATCTTTTATGGATTCTTGAATTTCTCGCAGGCAGGCAATCAGTAGTTTTTGCTGTCGTCCTTTAATCAGCAAACTATCGGCAAAAGCGTATGATTTTCCGCCGGCTCGTCCGCCATAGTAAAACTTTATTCTTTTATGTTCCGTCAATAGCGGTGCAAACGGCTCTGCTATTTTAATAATATGATACTCTTTCTTCATTGTCATATTTCTATTGTCCATTAAAAAAGCCGCTCTTTATGAACGGCCTTTTATAAATAAATTGATTTTACACTATCCGAGAAAGCAGGTTACATAGACGCATATTATAAAAAACACCATTTCAAGAAATTTCTGAAAAATCTTAGATCTAAAAAAGGAATTTTTAGGAAGCCGTAAAATGTTCATTATATCTGTTCTAAAAAGAATAATTAATCCCAGAACAAAACCAGTCATGACCATCGGATGTTCTGCATTCCTCGGCATAACGACCATAAATACAATTCCAAACCATATTGTCAAAATACCAAATATAATTTCTGTTATTTCTTTTAATCTTGGCATATTATTATTCTTTTCCTTTATAATTGACTATTGTGGAATATTATCTGCTTAACAATATCCGGATATTGGCACAGTGTTATAATGCATATTACTATAAAACATCTTAAGGTTATCTTATCAATTTTTTCAGGTGTTAAGATATGTTTTCCCAGGCGAATCGTTTTATCGTTTAATTTAAAATATTCTCCGATTGCCATACATAAATATCCTAACCAAAAAATTGGTCTAAGTGGTTCAACAAAAGTTATTGCTGCAAATATTAATGCTATAATTACAAGGATTATTTTCCAAACAATGCTTAATATCTTTAAAAGCAGTTGTAATATTTTTCTCATTCCGGTCATGACTATTCCCTTTTGTTGTGATTATATTTTTTTCTCCTTTAATGTAAAGTAAAATCAATATTAGTATATTTTGAAATAAATTTTAATATTATCTATTATTATTCCAATAATTATTTATTTTATCCGCAATATTTGAAACTCCTGATTGTACTGGTTGGCTTATTATACCATTTGCTGTATTTCGAGCTATTGGCATACCAATTGCACCATACATTTGATTTGTTATGCTATTTCCTATTCTATTTCCTATTGTACTGGCTAAAACATTTTCACCTAAATCATAGCGGGTATTTTCGTTAGAATTTCCAACACCATTAATTACTCCTAGTTTGTAAATATTTTTCGTATCATTTGCCATTTGCACACTTCTTGGTGCATATTTACTAACACCCAAAACTTTATTCGCCGGACTGACGATAGCTCCTGCCGCTTCCACACCGGTACTTAATAACGGCATTTCTCGACGAGAATCTTCCAACACTTGGCGACGGTAATCACGCCCGTTTATATAACCACGTTTCATTGCTGTCCATACATCTTCTTGCGGAGCTTGAATATTAAATCCTAACGCATGGCCGGCACGCATTCCTAAATTCGCCAATCCATTGCCAAGAGCACTTGCACCACCCTCATATTCATCATAATACCCCTGACTGACACCATTTAATGCAGATGTCACTAATTGTTCTCCGGTATTTACATAATCTGCAAAATTATTTTGTTGCTTTTTTGCTTTCATTGCGGCAATTTGCTCATCTGTAATCCCTAAGCGTTGTTTATCTTCATCTGTTAATACTATTTCTTTGTTCCAAATATCCGTCATTTTTCTTTCTATCCTTTTAACAAAAGACAGCCTGCTCTTTTGAACAGGCTGGTTTATTATTCCTCGGTCTTTTTTTCCGTATCCGTGACAAATTGCACAAGTACCGGTTGAATTTTTATTTTTTCTTCTTCCCCCTCTTTTTTGCTTTTTTCACTTATAAGCCCAAGTATTTTTGCTTTTCCGATTGAGGCGGAGACCATAGCCGCAGAACTTTTGGTCTCTAAAGCGATTAACCTTGCGGCTTCCAGCTCATCGACCAACTGTTGTTTTGCGGCATCTAATTCTGAACTTTTCTTCATTTCAATACCTCTAACAACATTCTTTATCGCTATTGTAATTTAATTTCTAGCATATTTGTTTGATTTTGTCTCGGGGGGTATTGTCTCAAGTTGTCCCAAAATGTCTCAAAGTGTCTCAGTTTGTCTCTAAAATTGGTCTCAATCCCTTATCATATCCAGCTTTGAGGCATATGTCGTTTTTTTATAATTTTGGTCATCTTCCAGGGCTTTTTGGATGTCGTTGAGCCCTTCAAAATATTCTCTGGCTAATGTACTGCGTCCTTTATGCGTTCGGGCACAAATTTGTTTCCACCCCATTTGACACGCACGCAGCCATATAATACGCCGTTTTTCTACGGTCGTGTAAGCCAACCATTCCAAAATTTCTTCCATAGCGCTGATTTCATGCGGAAGCGGTTCCAGCCAAGTATCTCCCTCAGTCAAAATATCATCTTCATCTGCGCAAAACTTTGGCCAGGCACAAAAATAACCTCTGACTTTGATTGGCGGTAGCCGGCGCATAATTCCGGCGGCAAATGCAAATTTTTCTTTTATTTCTTCATGCGATATTTTCATTTTTAAGTCTCTCCTCTAATTGGTTGTTGTCTTGTTTCAAGCAAAGGTGGTAATATTCACGCAACAGCAGTCTGTTCACTCTCCCCTTCAAAAAACTGATAATTCTTGTCCGTAACCATGGTCGCTCGCAAAGTTCGAAAGCTAAATTCATCAATGCCGTCCGATGCCAATAAAAAGCATCAAAGTCGGCCAAATCGCACCAAAACAGAAAATCTTGATAAGAGTCACTTTTGTCATTAACCATAAAATCAAATGCCTCACGACAAGATAATCGATTATTCAAATCTCCGTACGGAAGAGTCATATCTCGAATAGCGGTCGTTAAAATGGCTTTTACAAAATTTCTACACCTTTGTGTTTCTTCATCCATTTGTGCCTCCTTTCATTATTAACTTCGCATAAAATAACATTAAGTTATATTTAGTCAATAACGATTAGTTATTTGATTTTTTAACATCTCGTGATATAGTTGTCTTTATGATAGCAAAACGTATGAAATTGGTTGTGGAAAACTCCGGTGAGACTCAGACTTCTGTTGCTGAGCATCTCGGTATCAGTCAGCCGCGTCTTAATCAGTACCTCAATGGTAAACGTGAGGCTGATTATGCTTTTGTTTACAAATTTTGTCGGTACTTTCACACGACTCCTAATTATCTGTTCGATTTTGATGAACCCCCTATCAACGGACAAGCTTTTGATTGTATCGCAAACATTATAGAACGAGTTGATTCGTGGGTAGAGAATCACAAAGTCTCCTACTCCGCGGCAGAAAAAGCAGAGCTTATTCGTCTTATTTTCCCGAAAATCAACATGCTTCCCGATGATCAACAGCGTACTAAAATTTCTGATTTTTTGGAAGTTTACCATTCCATCCGAAAATCTAATTAATTTCTTGTTTTTGATTCAGCGTTTCTTTTTTTATTTCTTGTTAATAACATATAGTTATATATTGCTTTTCTCTTTTAATAACCTTATGTTATTTTCGAGGTGAATAATGTCAAATATCGTATACTTAAAACAAAAAGCTGATTTTCTGTTCAGTGTTTTTGAAGAAAAATATTTTAGAAATACCGGCAACTATCCGCGTCGGACGAATCTTGTTTTGGAATTCTCTGACTTTATACAGGAAGCATCCAAACAAGATTTAGAACAATATGTTGCCTTTTCTTCACAACAAGAATTTTTGGAATTAAAAAGCCTGATTAATCAAGGAATTGATGCATGGCTTGATGCCGGAGATCTGAAAACGCTTTTTATCTCAGACTAGCGGCGCCAAAAATTACGCGTAAATATGACCAGCACGGTTAATACATCAAGACGCCCGATCAACATGGCAAAACTGCAAATAATTTTCCCCGTCGCAGATAAAAAGCTATAATTGCCTGCCGGTCCATTGGCATTTACAATTCCCGGCCCGGTGTTGGTCATACAGGCAACCGCTGAACTCGATGCCGTCGCAAAGTCAAGACCTGTTGCTGCCAGCAAAACAACAGTTACAGCTAAACAGATGATATATGCACTTAAGAAAATAAATACTGACGTGACAAGTGTATTTTCAACATTATAATTTCCTAATTTAATCGGAATAACACGATTAGGTTCACTTGCACCAAGCAGCGATTTTTTCAAAAAGGCGTAAAATACTTGCCAACGGAAAATCTTTATTGACCCGGTTGTTGATCCGGTGCAGCCCCCCGTCAAACTGAAAATTAGAAAGAAAGTTCCGCTCCATGCGCCCCACTGTAAATAGTCTGCAGAAGAAAAACCACTGGTTGTCACAATCGAAACGACATTAAAAACAGCTAATCGCAGAGCATGCAATATCGGTTCGTGATTTTTAATCACTAAAAATAATGTGACGAGACCAATAAAAATGCCGATAATCTTAAAAAATCCGATAACTTGGATGTTTCTGGAACTATGCCAATCCTTACTTTGCCACAGAGCAATATAAAAGGTCATCGGCAGTGAACTCAGCAACATAAACAACACGGAAGCCATTTCTATCTTTACATTGTTGAAGGCGGCAAAAGAGTCATTTTTGGTGGAAAATCCCCCCGTTGATGTGGTCGTCAGACCATGATTGATTGCGTCGAACCAACTCATTCCCAACCAATTAAAGCTAACAATGCACATTAAGAGCAATAGCAGGTATAAAAAAATAATCCTTTTCGCAATATAACTAAATTTTGGCATAAATTTGTCATCTGAATCGGAGTTTTCGTGCTGGAAAATCTGCATTCCGCCGATACCAAGGTATGGCAACAACGCAACAGCAAAGATGACTATTCCAATGCCCCCTAAAGCATTGAGCATTGAGCGCCACAACAGAACGCTTTTCGGCGCTTTTTCAACATCTTGTAAAACAGTTCCTCCGGCTGAAGTTAAGCCAGACATTGCCTCAAAAAAAGCATCACTTATGTGGCTAAATGTTCCGGTCAGAATAAAGGGAATCCCCGCCAACACCACCAAACAAAACCAACTTACCACCGTTATCAGGTAGCCCTGACGAATCGTAATTTTGGTAATCGGCATACGATTTGATAAAAATAGCATGATGCCCAAAAATAAGCTAATCAGAGCCGATGTCACGAATGGTGACCATTGGCTATTATTCATGTAAATATCGTATCCGGCCGGTATCAACATAGATACCCCTAAGATACTCATCAGATAGCCATCTATCATTAAAACCGGCTGCCACATTTGCTTCCCCTTTTATAAGGCGACGTTTCTGGTATACCCTTTAAGAATGAGATCTTTATTAATATTGGTATCTCTAAAGTAACAAATTCCGGTTGCTACATTTTGATCCGTGTAGGCAACAATACCGCATTTGACATTCTGGTTGTCCAACCAATCCTTCAGGTGTTGAGTTGTTTTTTCACCGGGGGCTGTATAAGGATGCAGGTAAATACCATATAGCAACACATAAACCCCGTTAACTTCAATCTCATTACAGTTATATACCTTTGCAAGGCCTGAAATTTCTTCAGGTTGTGCTAAGTACTGCAGTGTACTGATTTTTTTAGACTGCGGATACGCATATAACTTTGAGGCAGGAGATTGTGCCGGCGGGGTTTCTTTTTCAACTGCTAAAGGTTCACCCTCTGTCGGCATTGTTTCTTGCGGTTGAGAAATATCCGCTTCTGTCGGTTGCGGTTCTTCAACTGCCGGTAGTTTCTCTTCTTTTTTATCTTCTGCTGTCTTTTCAAGTTCCGGAGATGATTCAACCTTCTCTTCTTCTGTTGATTCTGTGGTTACCTCCGGCTCACCCCTTAAAACATCGAGAATATTCGGCGCTTCCTCATCATTCAACTCAGGGACATTGAATTCCGAAGGCGTTACCGGAGCCGGAGCAGCCTCTTCCGGATGGAACTTAAATTCTCCCGGCGTGACTTCCGGCTGACGAACGCCCCACCAAACCAGTACTTTATTGTAAGCATTGACAATCTGTGTTCCATACCATTTATGGACATTCACCGGCTTAACACCTCTGAATGTCGGTGCCAAAAACAAAAATAGCAACACAGCCAACGTTATAAGCGGATGACGAATCGGGAACAAAATAATTTGTTTCATCCAGCGCCACACCTTTTTCCATCCATGAGCAGGATAGTTTCCATCAGATGTTTTCTTTTTCTTTCGTAACAGCATTATTTTCCACTTCCATATTTTGTTTTTAATTCATCGACTTTTTCCGGAGTTACCCGCTCAAACAAAGTCTCTCCGACTTCAAACTTATGCCCTGCGGCAAAGAAATCAATTTCTTTCGCAACAGAAAACTCTTTTAATGTTTCATTTTCCGTGCTTAACCCGAATTTATGCATTATTTTTTCGGCAGTATCCGGTATTATCGGCGCACTCAACAGCGCAAAAATCCGAATCATATTGATGCAAACACGCAAAATCGTTGCGGCACGTTCCTGATTCTCCTTAATAACCGTCCATGGCTCGGTTGCCGAAATGTAGTTGTTGCCATCGACCCAAATGGCACGCAGTTCATTCAAAGCTTTACGGAATTCCATATCTTTAAGATACTTCAGATAATTATCTGCTTTTTCCTGCAGATTTTTAATCAGTTCTTGTTCCTCAGCTTGCAAATTTCCGCCGGCAGGGACTTCTGAGCTTATTTTCGAGGCCGTCATTTTGAGG
>CACYYO010000022.1 GCA_902778645.1 uncultured Rhodospirillales bacterium
AGCCGTTCTTTCTGAAAAATCCCACGTTCCAATCATATGCTTCAATAAACACAACATTTGCGCCGTTTTCTTTGGCCTCCCGCTCAAACTGGCGGAGCAGCCGGGTGCCGATCCCTTGCCTCCGGTACGGATCGTCCACCCAAAGCGCATCGATATCTGTGCCATTCCATCCGTCTACGCCGCCGACAAGGCCGGCAATGATCCTGCCGTTCTCGTCCATGACCTTTTTCCCGATGGAAACGTATTCGTGCTCGCGCGGCGCGAATGCTTCATCGTGCCTGCGCAGCTTGCCGGAGAGGAACTTCGCATCTTCTTCGCTGCCTGGGATAATCTCATATTGATTTGGATTTGAAGGATCATGTTGGGTAACGGTTCGGTCGAGCCTTTTCGTCATGAAATAGTGCGCATGTCCCTTCGGCACACCCGTCATTGTGTCATTCACCATATAGCCATGGTTTTCGTAGAACGGTTTTGCCTGAAAATCGAAAGTGCCGACCATGGCGAGATAGCAGCCAAGCTCTCTTGCTTTCTTCTCGGCCTCTTGGATCAGCGCGGAGGCAATTCCCTGACAGCGGTATGCTTCCTCCACCCACAGATCGAAAATCGACGCTGTCTTCCGTGCATCGACAGCCAGAATACATCCGCCGAGAAGGCTTCCTTTTTCGTCTGTGACCTTATACACGAATTCTTCTTCCCCGGCAGCCTCTTCGGGCGGAGCGATGGTATCTAACACCCGGCTGGCCTGTTCTTCAATAAATTCAGCGTCTTCTTCAGAACAAGGCATCATATTATCGAATGACATTCTGTTTCCTCCTACAAATCTCAAGTTGTCGAGCTATTGCCCACCGATATTATAGCACATTCATGATCTATGAAAAATACATAACTTTCGTTTTCATTCCAACAAGCAGCGCAAAGGGCATCGGTCAAAAGCCGGTGCCTTTTGCATTGCCTGTTGGCGGCAATAGAAAGAAGGTGAATTGAATATGAGTGCTCAAATGGACAAGCTGCTGGCGCAGCAGGCCAAGGCCCAGCAGAAGCTGCACAAGGCCGAGATGGAAGAAAAGCGGTTGAAGAAACAGATTGCCGAAGTTCAGCGAAATGAGCGCACACATCGGTTGTGTAACCGAGGCGGGTATCTTGAGAAGCTGCTTGCCGAACTTGGCGCGCCGGAGCTTACAGATGATGAAGTGTTTGGTTATCATTATTCCAGAGAGCATATAATTGCTTAAAAATTTCGAATTTTAATTCTATTTGATTTTTCATATTTTTCACTTCCTTAAATCAAAAAAATCGCCTTGATGGGAGGCGACTGGAAGTTGGAAACTATCAAAACGAATAGTGTGATATATTGGCTATTTTATCACCTTCCAGTCAACACTGAAAGGGATATAAATATCGTTTTATATTTACGCGTTTTGAGAGGTTTCCACACCTCACATCAGTCATCAGCTAATGCACGGTCAGGATATGAAAAATTGACCTGATTGTCAAGAGCAGAAACATATCAGCCATATAAAGTCTGGGATGACTTAAAATAAAAATATTTATTTTAAGTCACTTATCCAGTTTTTCTTTAAGTAATTTATTAACAATTGCCGGATTAGCCTTTCCTTGGGATTGTTTAATTACCTGACCGACGAACCAGCCCAGCAAATTGGTTTTGCCACCTTTATAGGCTGCCAAATTATCAGGATTACTTGTTATAACGGCATCGATAATCGCCTCGATTGCGCCGGTGTCGGTAACTTGCTTTAAGCCCTTCTCTTCAACAATTTGCTCCGGATCTTTTCCGGTATCTGCCATAATCACAAACACATCTTTGGCAATTTTGCCGGAAATGACTTCCTTGCTAATCAAGTCGACAAGTTTACCTAAATGTTCGGCGCTAATCGGAGAGTCTTTGAGTTCTAAATGCTTTTCTTTGAGCATGGCAAAGAAGTCGCCCATCAACCAGTTAGCCACTTTTTTAGCATCTCTGCCTTGAGCGGCAATTTCAAAAAAGTCAGCTACTTCTTTGTTTTCGCAAATAACTTTTGCATCATACGGGGTTAGTCCGAGTTGCTCGATATAACGTGCTTTTTTGGCATCTGGTAATTCGCACATTTCTTTTTTGACACTGTCAATGTATTCATCAGTCAAAACAAGCGGCAATAAATCCGGTTCCGGAAAATAACGATAATCATGCGCAAACTCTTTTTTACGCATCACTTTGGTTTGTCCCGTTACAGGGTCAAACTGGCGGGTCTCTTGAGCAATTTGACCGCCGGATTCATAAACTTCAACGTGTCTTTTTGCCTCATTTTCAATGGCTTGCATAACGAACTTGACAGAGTTAACATTCTTCATCTCGCAACGTGTGCGGAGCTCATTCGTCCCATACGGGCGGACAGAAACGTTAACATCACAACGCATTGAGCCTTCATCCATATTACCGTCACAAGTGCCTAAATAACGGACAATTGAACGCAATTTTTTCAAAAATTCTCCGGCTTCCTCCGGTGAACGGAAATCCGGTTTGGTGACAATTTCCATTAAGCCGACCCCTGCTCTGTTCAAATCAATAAACGAACGCTTCGGATCCAGGTCATGGATCGATTTACCGGCATCTTGCTCGATATGGATTCTCTCTATACCGATTTCTTTGGTTGTACCGTCACTTAAATCGACCGTTACCTTACCTTCGCCAACCAACGGATATTGGAATTGAGTGATTTGGTAGCCTTGCGGCAGGTCGGCATAAAAGTAATTTTTACGAGAAAAAGCGGAGTACTTATTGATTTTAGCATTTAAGCCCAATCCGGTTTTAACGGCTTGGTGAACGCATTGTTTATTCAAAGTCGGCAACATGCCCGGCATTCCGGCATCAACAAAAGAAACATGTTCATTCGGATCTGCTCCGAAAACGGTTGAAGCCCCGCTATACATCTTAGAATTAGAGATAATTTGGCAGTGAATTTCAAGCCCGCAAATAACTTCCCATTTTCCTTTTTCAGTTGTGATAATATATTCTGACATCTTCTTATTTCCTCTTAAATGCGGCATCTTGTTCCAAAGCAGCGGCGACTTGGAAAACTCTTGATTCATCAAAGGCTTGTCCTATAACTTGCAATCCCAGTGGTAATCCGTTGTTTGATAAGCCCATCGGAATGTTCATTCCCGGCAAGCCGGCAAGGTTAACCGAAACCGTAAATACATCATTCAAATACATATTAATCGGGTTATCTTGCATCGATTTATCACCAATCGGGAAAGCCGGTGTCGGTGAGGTCGGGGTTAAAATCATATCGCATTTCTTAAAGGCTTCGATAAAGTCATTTCTAATCAAACGACGGACTTTTTGCGCTTTGAGATAATACGCATCATAGTATCCGGCTGACAAGACATACGTGCCAATCATAATACGGCGCTTAACTTCTTTACCGAAACCTGCCGAGCGCGTATTGATATACATTTCATCTAAGCCATTGCCCTCAACACGCAAACCATAACGAACACCGTCATAACGCGCCAAGTTAGAAGAGGCCTCAGCCGGTGCAATAATGTAATATGCGGCTAAAGCATATTTGGTGTGCGGTAGAGAAATATTGACAATCTCTGCGCCACGGGCTTTCAACATCGCAATACCGTTATCCCAAAGCTTTGAAATCTCATCATTTAAGCCATTTGGACGATATTCCTGCGGAATACCGATCTTTAAGCCTTTAATATCTTGACCGATAAATTGTGTAAAGTCCGGCACGGCAACATTGGCAGAGGTCGAATCTTTGTCATCATGCCCAGCCATCACATTGAGTAACAAAGCACAGTCTTTAACGCTTTTGGCAATCGGACCGGCTTGGTCTAAAGAAGAGGCAAAAGCAATAATACCATAGCGAGAGCATCGTCCGTATGTCGGTTTAATCCCGGTGACGCCGCATAAAGCTGACGGTTGGCGAATAGATCCGCCGGTATCCGTTCCGGTTGCTGCGGCGCACATATTGGCAGAGACAGCTGCGGCCGAACCGCCGGAAGACCCGCCGGCAACCAAATCTGCATCTGAATTATCTGCCTTATAAGGATTAATTGCCGGACCAAAGAAACTCGTTTCATTACTACCGCCCATGGCAAACTCGTCCATATTGAGTTTACCTAAAATACTGATACCGGCATTGAGTAAGTTTTGGGTAACGGTCGATTCATATTGCGGGATAAAATTATCTAAAATATGGGAACAAGCCGTTGTTCTGATCCCTTTTGTACAGAATAAATCTTTTATTCCCATCGGAATACCGTCTAAGGCTTTATTAGTGCCATTGGCATAGCGCGCATCTGATTCCTCGGCTTGTCGGAGTGCAATTTCAGGTGTTTCCAAGACATAGGCATTCAAACGGCGATTGGCTTCCATATTTTTGATATAACTTTGGGCAACTTCGGTTGCGGAAAATCGTTTATTTTTCAAACCTTCCAGCGTTTCGGAAAGTGTTAATTTATTTAAATCTGTCATTTTACCCTCCTCTACTCAATAACCTTAGGAACGGTAAAATAACCGTAAGCAGCTTGCGGCGCGTTCGCCAAGACTTCCTTCGAGTGATTGCCGGTGGTTACGATATCATCACGGCAGGTAATATTATTTTCATTAACCGAAATAAGAGGTTCTATGCCGTCGGTCTCAACTTCATTTAATTGTTCAATCCATTGTAAAATCTTATTAAATTCGGCTTCGGTTGCCGCGATCTTGTCATCTTCTACTTTCAAACGGGAGAGAAATGCAATCCTCTTAACCGTCTCTGTGTCAATTGCCATCAGCTTATTCCTTTGTTTTAATTCAATTGCTGATGTTTTAGCATACTTTGAGTCAAAATAGCAAGAGGGATTTTGGGTAACACACTACTTTATTTTTAATAATTCATTGTCATTTCACAGTCATCGCCCTCAAAGGCAAAATCTGTGACATTGCCATCCGTAATTGTAAAGGTCGTGCGGCAGAATTCTGCCCCGTCGGGGGACATTTGAAAGTATGTCAAAAGTTGTTGGTTGGGGGTGATATAATTAACTGTTGCCGGATCTCCCCAAGCATTGGTCAGGCTTTGCTGATTAGCCCCAATCCAAACTTGAAGTTGTTCCTCGTAGTCGGGCGAACTGACACAAGATGAAAGTAATAACGCCATAAAGGCTAAAACGGATTTATACATGATTTTTCTCCTTTTGCCGGAGATATATTTATCATTATAGGAATTTCAAGAGAAGCTGAGTTATTTCAACCTATTTTCCAGCTGTTGCCATTTGGATTCTGAAATTTGCATGGAGATTTTGATTTTATCTTCTATCGGGGTTTGGGTGAGAATATGGGCGTTACTGTGCAACCAGGCTAAAATGTCACCCGAAGCAGCGGAAATGGTGATGCTTTTTTGCAGATTTCCTGCCGATAATTTTTCATCTATTAATTGTAAAAATGTCTCTCTGCCCTCGCCTGTTATGGCGGAGGTCAAAACTTTATTATTTCGTTTTTTTATATGTTCCTGAATGCGTTGTTTTGTCTCATTATCCAATAAATCTGCTTTATTCAAAAGCTCAATGTAATTGTCTTTTTCGCGAATGTCTTTCAGCCCCAAGTTTGCCAAGACATCTAACACGTCTTTTTTCTGCTCCTGGGTGTCGGCGTTGGCAATATCGCGGACATGGACGATAATATCAGCCTCTAACACCTCCTCTAAAGTTGCTCGGAATGCCATAATCAATTCGTGCGGCAAGTCTGAAATAAAGCCGACCGTATCCGATAAAATAACCTCCCTGCCTGATGGTAATTTGACACGGCGCATAGTCGGATCAAGTGTCGCAAATAATAAATCTTTTGCAAAAACATTGGCTTGCGTTAACGCGTTAAACCAACTTGACTTACCGGCATTGGTATAACCGACAAGCGCTACAACCGGATATGGAATCTTTTGACGAGCATGACGTTGCAAGGTTCTGGTCTTTTTGACTTTTTCCAGTTCTTTTTTGATTTTGGTAATTTTATCATCAATAATACGGCGGTCTAACTCTATTTGTGTTTCCCCCGGTCCTCCTAAAAAGCCGGCGCCGCCGCGCTGACGCTCCAAGTGTGTCCAACTCCGGACTAACCGAGAGCGTTGGTAACTCAAATGTGCCAGTTCGACTTGTAATGTTCCTTCTTTAGTGTTGGCACGCTCGCCGAAAATCTCTAAAATCAAGGCCGTGCGGTCGATTACTTTGGTTTTGAGTTTTTTTTCAAGATTGCGTTGTTGTATGGGCGTAAGAGTATTGTCAATAATTAGTAAGTCAATCTCTTGTTCGGCAATAACTTTTTCTAACCGTTCAATAGCCCCGCCGCCTAGAAAAACCGCCGGCTTTATCTCTCGAAGATTAATGATTTCCTTATAAACAACATCTAAGTTTATGGCTAACGCCAACCCGCACGCCTCTTCCAGTCTGGCTGAGGGCGATAAACGAATTCCTGACTTGGTAATGTTGGGGAAAATAACACCGGCCTTTGTTCGGCGCAAAGGTTTAATCTGAAACTCAGCCAAGGTTAATATCTACCGGAGTTGCAGGCATTACTGTTGAAACAGAATGTTTGTATATGAGCTGGGTGAAACCATCTCGGCGTAATAGCAAGGTGTTATCATCAAACCACGTGATAATGCCTTGTAATTTAACGCCGTTTACTAAAAAAACAGTTACGGAAACTTCTTTGTTTTTTAATTCTGCTAAAAAAGCATCTTGTACATTTTGAGACATTTGCTTATCCTTCTCGTTATTATTGGGTTTGTTTATATATAGACATAATTATATTTTATTAAAATAAGTTTAAATAAATAATTTTTCTGCTTTTTTTATTGCCTTGGAAACAATGTAAACAACAAGGATATCCCCTATTTCCAGAGTTGTTTCATCGGTCGGCAAAATAAACTCTCCTTTGCGTTCAATTAAACCGATACGGCACCCTGAAGGCAAACCGAAATCTTTGATTTTTTGACCGGCATTGGGATTGTTGTCACTGATAATAACCTCCCATATCTCGCCAAAATTGCGTCCTAAAGAATAGGCATCACGAATTCTGGCTTTTCTCAATTCTTGCAGCATACTTGAAATAATTACTGCAGAACCGTCAATGAGCGTACTGTTACTCAGATTTTCCATAAAATCTCCGAATGATGGGGCGTTTACTAAAGAAATTGATTGCGGTACTTTATGTTGTTTCGCCAGCAATGAAATTAATAAATTATCTTTATCATGCGGTGTGAGGGCTATTGCCACATCGCACCTGTCAATGCCGGCCTCTTCTAAAATCACATCGCTCATCAAATCACCATTTATAATAGCGGTGTTTTGTAAATTCTTGGCCAGTTTTTTGGCAGTTATGGTATCTTCTTCAATAATTGCGGATCTTAAAATAGCATCATCTTTTTCTAAATCCATAGCCAGATATTGTGCAATCTCCTGCCCCCCAAAAATAAGTGTTTGTGTAATACTGCTTTTTTCCATTCCTAAGTGGTGAATAATTGTATCGGCGTTTTTAGTCGGGGTAATAAAATAAATTATATCGCCGGTTTGGATTGTATATTCCCCCTCCGGGACAAAACTCTTGCCCTGATGAATAACGCACAGCGTTTTCATTATGGTATCCGGGGTTTCACTCTCAAAGCGGTTAATACTCATATTACGGCAAAGGTTATCGTGTTCACAGCGAAATGCCAAAATATATGCTTTATTTTGCAAAACCGTTGTCACATTCGACATTCCGGGAATTTTCAAAAGTGATTTGACAGCTTTGGCAATCTCCATAGCCGGAGAAATGACTAAATCAATGGCAATATGTTTTTCATTAAACAGACCGCCCCATAAGGGTTTTAAGAAATCCTGACTATCAATACGGGCGATTTTCTTGTTAATATTAAATAATGCTGCGCCTACTTCGCAAGCAATCATATTGACTTCATCATTGTCGGTTGCGGCAATAAGCATATCGGCTTTATCCGCATCAGCTTTTTCTAAAACCTCCGGGTGAGATGCCGATCCTAAAACCGGCTGAATATCAAATTCCTTTGACAGTGCCTTGAGTTTTTGATTATCATTATCAATGACAACAATATCGTTGTTTCCTTGTACCAGGTAGCTGACAAGACTTTTCCCGACATTTCCGGCTCCGCAAACAATAATTTTCATCTCTCAATCTCCTGTGCCGCACATTGATCAAAATAGTTATTTATTTCATCATATGCTTGCTTATAGTCTGTGATACGCATATATGTTTCTCGAAATTTTTTTGCATCACGCAGGTTCTTACTATACCAACATACATATTTTCGCGAAATTTGCAAGGCCATATTTTCACCATAGTAATCAATCAGGTAACCAATGTGTTTTAGCAGGATTTGTTTTATGTCTGCAATTTTGGGTGAAATTGGTTCGGTTCCGCACTCCAGATAATCGTGTGTTTGGGCAATTAGCCAAGGACTTCCTAAGACGCCGCGCGCAATCATCACACCATCGGCACCGCTCATTTTAAGCTTTTCGGCGGCCTGTTTGGGGGTTGTAACGTCTCCATTACCAACAACCGGAATTTTGACACTCTCTTTGACCTGTTTGATGATGTTCCAATCAGCTTGTCCGGAATAAAATTCACTCCGTGTTCTCCCGTGTACCGTGATATAGGCTGCCCCGCTGTTTTCACACATTTTGGCAAATTCTATGGCATTTTTATGTTGACAATCCCATCCGGAACGGAACTTTACACTGACTCTCAATTTTGTGTTTTTTGCAGCTGATTCAATTATCTGAGAAGCTAAGTTCAAGTCTTTCATTAGATATGAACCGGAATTGTTATTGACAATTTTTTTGACCGGACATCCCATATTAATATCGATGGCAGATGCTCCTAAATCTTCGACAAGCTTCGCTGCGTTTACAAAAAGTTGCGGATCCCCCCCGACTAACTGCACAATCACCGGATATGGTTCATCTCTGACATCTGCAATGCGATAAGTTTTGGGATTTTTCCATTGAATAGCATTTACCGCCACCATCTCTGATACAATTATTCCTTTACCAAAGGAAGCAACCAATTGCCTCATCGGGCGGTCGGTTATACCTGCCATCGGAGCTAAAAAAACACGACTGTCTAATCCGAGGTTGTTCATGCTTTAACATCAAAATTGCGGTTGTTTTTATGCATAAAATCTATAACAATTTTATTTTTATCATCACTTTGTGTCAGATGTTCATACGCTCCGGTTACGTAGTTCAGTGAAGCGATATTTGCTTCATTTTCCAACATATTCTGAATATTGAACTTATTTTCGCCGCCTAACGTATTCAAATTACTGCGAAGATCATTGTTTCTATACGAAATGATGACTTCATCTGCTGCTAGTTCATTAGATATTTGTTGAGAACTCTGCTTGCTTTTAATGCGGCGGATATATTGCTGAATTTGCCCGTTTAACTCATTGATATTCAAAAATGTTTTCATGTATTATTACTTTCTAATTCAGCTTATCCAAAGCCTTAGCTATGACATAATAAACTTTACCGACATCAGATCCGGAAATGACGGACAATAACACACCCGCTCGTTCATTTCCTTTTGCTTTGCTAATCAGCATCTCAAAATCTGAAAGATAACGATTGACGACATTTCTGAAATCAGGATTATTTTCGTACTCTTTGCGAATAGCTCCGATTTGATTTTTGGTCATAACCTTGGCCAAGTATCTTACAAAGGCAGCGCTGTCGCCTTGATAATATTTTTTCCAGATTTCCTCTTCTGTTGTCGGATTGAAAATGCGATTGATGTCAATAGCGACATTTTCCATGCGCTCGAATAAAACAGCCGCATCTTTCAGGAATGTATCGGTTTGAACTTCTTGGTATTTGCTCTCTAATTTACGCAGATTTTCATTGGCTTTTACAGATGTCGTATCTATGATTTCTGCCTGACGCTCAAAAATCTTGGTAAATTCATCGGTTTGTTCCAACCACAACTTTCCTTTCATGTTCAAATCATCAGATCCGCTCTTGAGGCTGCTCATGGCTTCATTAACCTTACTAATCGTGTCCTGCGTTGTTCCCAGTAAAACTTCGGATTGTTTTAAGAAGACTTCTCCTGATGAGCGAATGTCATTAGAAATACGTTCTGCATTTGCAGCTATCTCATTGATATTAGCTCTCATTTTTTCTCCGGCATTATCCATGTGTTTAACTGTCAATTGGGTGGAATCTTCCAGTTGCAGGCTCAGCTCTTTTAGTTGCGCCCCCATGGCTTTGATTTGTTCAAAAGCGCCATTGGCACGTTTGGTAAGTTGGTTAGACGCTTCGCTTAGGACGACATTGAAACTGTTAACTAAATTGCGTGTATCTTCCGAGATTTTAATCATTTTGTCGTTTTGCTGCGAGATGATTTCATTAACCTCTACAATACCACTGCTGGCTTCTGCGGTCACCGTGTTAAAGCTTGCAATATAATTTTGGTAATTTCCAACCACACTATCAACTTTTTTGTTAACGGAGATGACGCTGGCGCCTAAATCTTCAGAAATATTGTTTAATGAGTTCCCCATCTCCATTAAATCGTTCATAGACTGTTTTGTTGTTTTTTTAACATCTTCCCCAGCCTTTATTAATCTATCGCTTAAAGAATTCACCTCAAACGCCAACTTATTTGTATTTTCCAAAATACCTGATGTGTTGCTCTGGAAATTCTGTTCAATTTCTTTCATTTTTGTACTGACATCAACTGCTGTGTCTGACAGGTATTTATATTGCTGAGCCATAGAAGCTTCGCCCAATCTGGTTTGAGTGGATATCGCATTAACAATATCCGTAATGTTATCTCGTTGTTTACCAAAATTAGTACTGATTTGCTCTGATTGACTCTGAATTTTAGCTAAGTAACCATCAAGATTTTTAGCTTGATTTTCTAAGGCTTGTGCTGCATTTTTACTTTCAGTCAATAAAACCTGACGATTATCTTGCAGCTTGTTACAAGTTGCCATAATCTCGTTACCGGCAGAAGAACTTCCTTCTTTGAGACTTTCCATTCCCTTTTGCAAGTTTTCGAGATACTGGTTTAGCTCATTCCCGACAGCTTGCATTTTCTTTGTAATTTGTTCAATAGATCTGTCTATTTCTTGATTCTGACGATTCATTGTGTCTGTAATACCGATTAATTTATCCATTGTTTGATTGGAGGTGGTATTTAGTAAATCAGCTTTTTGAGAAAATTCGCTTTCGAAACCGTTCATACGGTTAAAGACACGATCTCCGCCCTGCTCTAACATAGTAATTTGTTTTTTCAAGTTATTGCTGATGGTATCTGTATCATTTGCTAATTTGTCAGCAATAAATTGAAAATCTGATTGTTGGTTTTTGAACAGTAAATTAATGGTTTCTGCTTTTTCATCCAGAGTTTGGGTTACATCTGTAACGTATTGTATGGTATTTTCGGCGGTATTATTAAGAACAGAAGCTTGTTGGTTGAATAATTCCAGTAATTTATTATGTTTATTGGTCGTATTTTCTGTCGCATTATTCACCTGTTCTATCTGCTTATCTAAAATAGAAGTTACTTCCTCTGTTCGTGCTTGGACATTTTGAATAAGTGCTTCTATATTATTGGTATTACTTGCCATTTTTGCCGAAAAATCTGCAACTTTAGCCACAGCTCGGTCGGAGGCATCTTCAAAAGTTTGTGCCTGTGTTTGTAGCTGAACCGTCAGTTCCGCCGCATTATTGGTCATTTCACTAGATTTTTGCAGGTTCGCCGTCAACTCCATACTCATTCGTTTAACACTTTCAATGGTCTCATCACTGATTGTATTAGACATTCTTAACAAATCTTCCATTTGTTGCTTTAAATTAGCGCGGCCGGTTTCAATTTTAGCCAAAGCACTTTCAAGTAATTTATGCTGCTGTTCAAGGGCGGATGTATTGAGGCGGTTTTGTGTATCTAAAGAAGATGAAATATCTAAGAAATTAGCATTTTGGTGTCCAATGAGATCTTCGGCGCTCCTAATCATGCTCAATAGGTCATCGCCGGATGCTTTTGCTGAACTTATGTTTGCCACTAATTGTTCATTCATTTGCTGAATGGTGCTTTGTGTTTCTTGAGCAGTGGTTGATAAGGCTAAATTTTGTTCTGCTAAATCATTGCAAAGTTGCTGTGTTTGTTCGACAGTAGAAATTTGAGTTTGTCGTAACCCGTTAATTTTATTATCAAAGCTCTCTACAGCGTTATTAATTTCTGTCATGGCTGTGTCTGATGTTTGGCGGAGGACGCGAATCTTTTCATCAATATGTTGCTCTGTTTTATCCATATCCTCCTGAATACTTTCCGCAACATGATTTAGATTTTGAACTTGAATTTCTACACTTTCAGCAATTGTTTGCGCTCTATTTATAATGCTATCGACTTCATTATTGAGATTCGTGCGAAACTCATTGAATTTTTCAGAGGCCAGGAGTGAGGTACCATCTAAATTTTTCAGGTAATTTGAAATTTGTTGTACTTGGTCTGCAAAATTCTCCTCAACAGATAAAGCTTTTTCTTTAAGTTCTTGATATATGTTTTGATAATTGGTTGTTATAAGGTTAGAAACCTCGGACAATTTTGCATTTTGCTGGGATACAAAGTCATTAATCATACCAAAATCTTTATTAAGTCTGGCTGAGCAATTATTTACCAACTCACTGTTTATTGTTACAATTTGACTGTTATTATTATAGCTTTCATTTAATTCTGCCGATATTTGTTGCATGTTATCCATTTGTTTTACAAGTGTTTCTGTTACGTCGGACATATTTTGTTTTATGTTATCTGCAGCCGTCGAAAAGCTATCCATGCGACTTTCTAAGTCAGAGGTGGTCGTGATAATTTTGTCTTTGATATAATCCAATCCTTGTGACATGAGCCGAATACCATCATTGAGCTCGTTCATGGTTGTTCCTGAATAACCTTGCAGGATTTCTACTAATTTCGAAAAATCACTGACGTGTTGTCCTAACTCATTTTTGATGTGATTTGTTTCTTCGGTTGCCCGGCGGGTTGCTTGTTGGAGTTCCGCAACCTGTTCACGGATAGCATCTGCCATGGCTTTGGTGGTTTGTGCTGCACCATCTTCCGGGTAAACTAACTGATTCATGTAAGCATGCAGCAGTCTTGCCTCTTTTTTGAAACTTGCACCTCTGTCTATATATGCTAGAACCATCCAAATAATGGCTAAAGGTAATGTTATGCCGGCTAAAAATCCACCAAATTCGTCCGGCATCATCAAAAACAGATTGGACCAACCAAAAAATTGGGTAATATAGATAATGACCATAAGGACCCAAACACAACTTATTCCCCACATCAGCTTGTAAACTTTATTGGCATTGCGGTTGAGCTGTTCGTTATCGGCCTGAGCCGCCGCGTTTTGTTCTTTCATAAACTCCGGAATGGAAATATTTTCCTGTGTTTTTTGTGTGGATTTGTCGGACATTATGTTCCTCATGGTTATATCTTTGCCTACTAAACGCCCATAAGATACACTATATTTTTATGATTTTAAAACATTAAAATTGTTTACAACAGACTTATCCACACTTTGTCTTAATCACGAAAAAGCCTCCCGAAGGAGGCTTTTTTTATTGATCTAAGAAAGAACGTAACTTACGAGAGCGGCTTGGATGTTTGAGCTTTCGTAGTGCTTTTGCCTCAATTTGACGGATACGCTCACGGGTTACATTAAACTGTTGTCCGACTTCTTCCAATGTATGATCCGTATTCATGCCAATACCGAAACGCATTCTTAAAACGCGCTCCTCTCTGGGTGTAAGAGAAGATAAAATGCGCGTACAAGTTTCCTTCAGATTAGAATGAATAGCTGAATCCAGAGGTTGCAAGGCATTATCATCTGCAATAAAATCACCTAATGATGAATCCTCTTCATCACCGACCGGTGCTTCCAATGAAACAGGTTCTTTAGCTATTTTCATGACTTTACGAACTTTTTCAAGCGGCATTGATAAGCGCTTAGCCAGCTCCTCAGGAACCGGTTCTCTCCCCATTTCGGCCAGCATTTGACGTGATGTTCGTACGAGTTTATTGATCGTTTCAATCATATGAACAGGAATACGAATAGTTCTGGCCTGATCTGCAATTGAACGGGTGATTGCCTGACGTATCCACCATGTTGCATAAGTCGAGAACTTATAGCCACGGCGATACTCAAACTTATCAACGGCTTTCATCAAGCCGATGTTTCCTTCTTGAATTAAATCCAAGAACTGTAAACCACGGTTGGTATATTTTTTGGCAATTGAGATAACTAAACGGAGATTGGCTTCAATCATCTCTTTTTTAGCGCGATCAGCCTCTCTCTCGCCTTTTTTGATGGTGTCAACCATACGACGATACTCATTAATCGGCAGGCCGCATTCTTGAGCCATTTGCGCAATAGAATCTCTTAATTCGACAATTTCTACGCCATATTTTTCAATGAAAGCCTGCCAATGCTTATCTTTTTTAGCAGAAATTTTCTTTATCCAATCGGGATCAAGCTCTGCCTTTTGATACGACTCAAGAAAATCTTCCCGTTTTACTTTACAAGACAAAGCATATCGTAATAATTTTCCTTCTAAGCCCATCAGATGCTTATTCAAATCGTTTAATTGTTCGACTAATTGCTCAATACGGGTTGCGTTTAAGTGGATAGAACTCATCAACTCTACCAATTCTTTTTTGACTTGGAGATATTTTTTCTCAACACCGGCAGAGATGCTTTTGCCGGCAATAACAGCATCAACACGTTGTTTTTGAACTTTACTCAAATCATCATAATAGCTTGAAATTTTGGTGAGAATCTCCAACACCGGTTCACGCAAAGCGTCTTCCATGGATGAAACAGATGCAGAAGAGTGACCACCGGATTCATCGTCTTCATCCTCTTCTTCAGAAGATTCTTCGTCACTATCCTCTGTATTTTCCTCATCATCGTCATCATCGTCTTCATTTTCGTCATCGACGGTATCGTCCAAATCAATATCATCGGCCAAATCATCATCAATATCATCGAGATTATCCTTTTTGGCAATTTCATCGGCGACATTATCGAGGTCTTCAACGGTTTCTTCCTCATAGACCATAGCTTCGGCATCGTCACCATACATCATTTCCAGATCAATGATGTCTCGCAATTGCATCCGTCCTTCGAGCAAGTCATCTCGCCAGCCGGCGATTGCTTTAATTGTCATCGGGCTTGCACAAAGACCGTCAATCATAACGGTTTTGCCAGCCTCAATACGTTTAGCAATGGCGATTTCGCCTTCGCGGGACAGTAATTCGACGGTTCCCATCTCTTTAAGGTACATACGAACCGGATCATCAGAGCGTCCGAGCTCTTTTTCGTCAAAGTTACCGCTTTCGTCGTCTTCATTAAGGGCGCTATCTTCATCTTCCGTATCTGTTTCTGAGCCATCCAAATCACTTTCTGAAGTGATGCTGATTCCCATATCGGAGATTTCAGCCATAATATCTTCAATTTGCTCAGATGTTTCACGTTCGGAAGGAAGAGCTTTATTGAGTTCTTCGACAGTAATAAAGCCTCGGGCCTTACCTTTTTCGATTAATTTTTTAACGGCATTTCCCAATGTGTCAATCAAAGGGGCATCAGAACTGCCACCTTCA
Source organism: uncultured Rhodospirillales bacterium (assembly GCA_902778645.1). GTDB lineage: Bacteria > Pseudomonadota > Alphaproteobacteria > RF32 > CAG-239 > Scatocola. The sequence goes on from CACYYO010000022.1 coordinate 15,668, forward strand.
TAAAAGTCTTGATTATCCATATCTGACATAGAATGTTTCCTAAAATCGATTTTAAGGCCTCCATCGGGCCTCAATTTGCTAGCTGGTCTCTTTTAATCTTTTACGGCGAATTTGTCAACCTTTTCAACCATTATAATTTAATAATATAAAATGGTAAATTCAACGTTAACATCTGATAAATAAGTATTTTCGCTAAACAGCGGTATGAGAATTCAGCAAAGAATTTTTTTCTTTTTTTAAGGATTCATATTTTTGATAGACTTCTTCAGAAAACGACTCGGAGGTCTGCATGAGTCGCAAGCACTCTTTTATCTCATTTTCCAGCTGATTTAACTGCACTTCGGCGATTTTAGTGTCAATTTCATCCCTTAATTTATAGGTTTGGGGCTTTTGCTGGTGCAACATCTGCAATTCCCACAAATTTTGCAACTCTTTTTCAAAACCGGCATTTTCAAGCTCTTTGCTTAAAAATTCTTCCGTTAATGTTTCCTCATGCTGATGCGTTATCTCAAAAATAATATCGAGCAAGGTTTTGAGGCGTTGATTTTTTATATCAAACATCGAAATCTGTTCTTCATACTCGGCAATCAGTTCCGGCGCATAAAGCATAGAGGAAATGATAAATTTAAGCACCAGTTCGTCAAGAGTTCTTTTGGGGCGAATATTCTTGCTTGTTTGGGGTTTTGAATTTATTTGACGCGCTTGTTCCTGACGTTTTTTCAGCCACGCTCCCTGCCCCAGCTCGTTATAAACAAAGGTTTTCATCGCCTGCTGATAATAGTTACGCACTGTCTCATCGGTAATTTTGGCGACTTCTTCCTTGAGATTCTTTTCAATCAGGGCTTTTTGTTCCGGTGTACCGACGGGCTGTCCTTCAACATTTTTTCGCCACAGGAGGTTGACTAAAGGGGTGGTGTTTTCCAGATATTTTTGGAAGGCATCGTGTCCGTGCGCTTGTAAAAACTCATCCGGATCTTGTTTATCCGGCAAAAATACATATTTGAGCGAATAGCCGGCCTTGAGAATCGGCAAAGCTCTGTCCACCGAGCGAATGGCCGCTTTTATACCGGCACCGTCACCGTCAAAACACAAAGTCGGCTCCGGAGTGATTTTCCACGCTTCTTGGATTTGTTCTTCGGTCAAAGCCGTGCCTAACGGGGCGACGGCATATCCGAATCCGTATCGATCCAGGGCAATGACATCCATATATCCCTCACACACAATCAGATTTCGGGCGGCAAAGCCTTTATCTCTGGCGTTGTTCATATTATAAAGCACGCGACGTTTGTTAAAAACCGGTGTTTCCGGTGAGTTAAGGTATTTAGGTTGACCATCTCCCATAATACGACCGCCGAAAGCAATCACTCTTCCCTGTTTATCAAAAATAGGAATCATCACGCGGTCACGGAAAAAGTCGTGCGGACGACGGGTTTTATCTTCCGGAATAGTCAGCAAACCCAGTTCGTTCATATCTTTTTCGGCAATATTTTGTGAGCCGAGATAGGCTTTTAAGCCATTGTTATTCGGGGCGTAACCGAGGCGAAATTTTTGAATCGTGTCATCATCCAAGCCGCGACGGTGAAAATATTCCAATCCGCGTGCTCCATCCGACAAACGTAAGCATTTTTCATAAAATTTGCAGGCCAACTCCATAATTTCATAGAGATTTTTCTTTTTCTCGTGTTCCTCATGTTGTTCTTTATTGAGGACAGGCATGGGCAAACCGGCTTTATCCGCCAATTTTTTGACAGCATCCATAAACGGCAGGTTGTTAGCCTCCATCTCAAATTTGATGATATCACCATGCGCCCCACAGCCAAAGCAATGGTAGAAACCTTTGGCCTCATTGACGGTAAATGACGGGGTTTTCTCATTATGAAACGGGCAACAAGCCTGATATTCTCGTCCTTTACGGATGAGCTTTACTTTGCTTGCCACGACATCCACGATTGAGAGTTTGGCTCGCAATTCATCACAAAATTTTTGTAAATCGGCGTTTGCCATAACTCGGCTTTATCTCCTAAGATAACAGGCTCTTAATCATTGCCGAAGCTTTCCCGAAATCAAGTTGACCGGCATATTTTGCTTTTAATTCGCCCATAATTTTACCCATATCTTTGAGCGAGCTGGCGCCTGTTGCTGCCATAATCGCTTTAATGGCGGTCTCAACCTCAGCTTCAGACATTTGTTTGGGCAAAAATCTTTCAATGACTTTTATTTCGGCGGTTTCTTTATCTGCCAAATCTTGGCGGTTGCCGTCTAAATACATTTTGATAGATTCATTACGTTGTTTAATCATGCCTTGCATCATAGACAACAAGTCAGCATCACTGGCACGTTCCAGCCCTTTGCCGCGGGCATCAACGTCTTTTTCTTTCATGCCGGCGATAATCAGGCGGACAGCAGAGGTCGTGCCGGCATCGTGGTTTAACATAGCATCTTTGAGGGCTTTTTGCAAATCATCACGTAACATTTTAGTTTCTCCTTTTATTCTATTGATTGTTTAGTAGCATAATCACATCATTTTTAAAATGCAAGAATTTCTATTTTACTTTTTATTTAAGACAATATAAGATGGTGAAAATAACAAGGAGAAATTCAATGAAAGTTTTTATGTCAGCTTTGCTATGCTCGGTGCTTTTGTCTGTTTCCGCAATGGCGGCAGATGAGCAAAACACTTTAGAAACAGAGGAACATTCTCAGGCTTATTATGACCAACAAGTTACCGAAAGCATGAAAGAACTCACTTCACAACTTCAACTCATGAGCGGTGAAATCATTAAATATATGAATGCCGTCAATAAAGCTCTTAACGAATCGGTTCCACAGATGAGTGAAGATATGGGAAAGATGATTTCTTCCATGAAACCATTGGCGGAAACTATGCAAAAGAATGTTGAAAATTTTGCTAAGGAAATTAATACCCAGCTAGATTTGCCGGAAGATGAAGCACTTTCTTTTGAACCGGCACCGGTCAGACCTGAACTTGCGTCTGAAACAATTAAAAATCCTGAAGAGGTAGTTGTTTCGGCAAAAGAAGATATTTCTGCCGAGATTGATGATGAATTGGCTCAGTTTACACCGCCTCCGCCTCCATCTGCCCCTCGTGCTAAAATCAAACTGTTTCCCAGTACCGTGGAATAAAAATTAAGCCCTGATGTTACTCAGGGCTTTTTGCTATTGGATTCCGGTCAAGGAATGGGCTAATGCGACTTGGTTGGGTGCTTTATTTATTTTTGCAAATAATTCATTTTCGTTTTGATGGGTCAAAGCCATCAACGTTTGGGTGTACTCTCCTTGTTTGTGGCTTGCCGCTTCATTTTTAAGTTCGCCATAGCCAAATAAAGCAAAGTGTCTGATGGTCCTATCTTGTTTATCCTGTTCAATTTGGGCTGTATTACGTCCTTCCTTATCCATTTCGATATAGACACCATCTCTGTCATATTTCCACATTCCTCCGGTTGCTAAGTCTGTTGTCCAGCTATAAACGAAAGTCAAATTTAAAAATGAAATTTTGCTCCAAGAAGAACGTATTGTCTGATATTGGTCTTCATAACCTTTTTTCTTTGCCATAACCACAAAACTTGAGGCTCTGCGCTCAACAGGATAAACGCACGGCGTATTACATACTTTTGCCCCGTCTATGTAGAGAGTGACTCCTTTTACATTAGAGTCAAATTTCATATCTTGAGAACCGCCGTTAAAAATTGTTCCGCAAGCTGCCAGTGCTATAACTGACGCTAATGCTAAATTCTGTTTAAGTTTCATCGAACATATCCTTTGTTAACATTAAAAGAAAACCCACCTTTATTTAAAAGGCGGGCGGATGTTCGAAAACCGTACCTAACTACAGAAAAGACGGCTCGGCTGATTCGCGCCAGACAGCCTTATATCGCCGACATCCGTCCGAGACGAATATCGTGATATAATTTATTAGTCGCCATCACCGATGCGACCTGTAGTTAGGTATATAAACGGATTTTCGAAGTCCGCAGTATTAGGATAGCTGATTGAGAAAATTTTGCAAGAAGTTTTTAATAAAACCACTGTAAATTCAGTAGGGTTTCTTCTTCATCATGGCCATGATTGTCATTATATTTATAATTGAGTTGCAAAGCCGTATTATCGCTCAAATCCAGGCTGAAACCGATATTATATTTGATTTTATCGGCAAATTGTGAAGTGGCGAATATTTTCTCGGCGCTTGCCAATAATCGCCAATTGCCATAGTCGGCATAAACACCGACCTCCGGACCTATGCCGCCATAACTGTTATGCGGCAGGAATCCGCCATAGCCTAAATGTGTATTGAGAAACATAAAAGTTTTGATATTGTCGTTTAGGGCATATGCGCCCCCTGCTCCGCCGTGAATATCCAAAACATAGCCTTCTTTTTCGGTGTTGGGGTTCAGCTCGCGATTTATATCTAAATGAATATTGTAGGATATCGGTTGAAACATAAAATCTACCGGAGAAATGGAACTTATGCCAATAAGATTCAGATTTTGCAAAACAAATTTATTGCCTTTATCATAATGGCGGGCGACCAGATTAAGGAAATTTATCTCTGCACCGGAAAGTAATCCATAGCTTTTATCTAACAGAGATGTATAGGCCGGACGGGCATTTATTTGCTGGAAAGCGTTGCCGTTTCTGGTGCCGAAACCTATGCCGATTTGCGCCGATTCATGAGATTGGAGAGGATTTTTGCCGTTTTTTAATTCTTGCAGATTATCATGACCGCTCAGTTTGTTACGCTCTTTGAGTAATTTAAAACTTTGCCTACGGTACTCTGCCAGTTCGAGATTATGGGCAACATATTGATATTGCACATACTGATAAGCTGTCTCGAGGACACCGGCTTTCTCTTCCTCAGATAAATTTTGATAATCAAAGTTTTGATTTTTGATGATGTTTTTATAAACTTGTTGCTGTTCCGGTGTCATTTGCCGATAGCGATGAATAATTTTATTCTGTCTTGAGGGGCGGAAATTTTGATTTTTAACAAGGTGAGCGCGAGAATTAACCGCTTTGAGGGTATCTAAAGGAATCGCATGGACAGGGAACTGCTCGGCCAAATGCAGGCTCGGACGAACGGCATCTAAGAGTTCCAGCAACATATACGAGCAATTTTCGGTAAAGAAATAGTAGCGGGTTTGGGTTTGCCCCATCTCCCACAGGTGCGCCATCAGCATTTCCAGTTCTTCATCCGAAAAATTAAGGTTTAGCTCCCAAATATCGCGGTTTTCAATGTTATTATATTGGTTAATAATCTCGTAATATGGTTTAACGGTAAAGCCGCCGAAATAACCGCCAGTCAGTCCATATACGGCAAACAGCAGCCCGTTCTGTTCACCTGTGAATGCGCCGTAATTAGCGCCATGTGCCAGCAACTGGGTTCCTTTGCGAGCGGTGTCTATTCTGAGTAAGGTATGCCCGAACAGAGATGCCGGATTATTCATATAGGCGTTGGTAAACAATAAAGTTGCACCGGCGGGGCGAATATCGTGATAAAAACTCTCCCACTCTTCACACTTGGGAAATGGTTTCGTTATCAGTCTTTTCTTTTTTAACCATTGATAACGGGCGGGAAAAAGGCATTTTTTCTGATTATCATTTGTGTCTTCAAATAGTCTGATAGTTGCGGCTAATTCCGCCTCGGGATTATATTTTCCGACCGGACTTAAGAAAAAATTTTCCGAATCAATTGTGCTTTCATCGGCACTGATTATTTGTTTTTGGTAGTGCAGTAAGGCCAACCATTGTGCGTCTTGTGCCGGATTTTGCGCAAATACGGAGAAAGAATAGAAAACAGTTAAAAGAAAAACAACTATAGGCATTTTATTATAAAAATATCCCTCCCCTATAAAATAAGAGAGGGATATTTTGTCTTTTATCTTAAATCAAAGCAATCAATTGAGCTGTGACATCAACAGCATCAACATTTTCATCCGGGAACAAAACAGCAAAGTTCGTCTTTGAGATTTCACCTAATTTCTCGCTGTCAATGTTCATAATACCGGCTAAAGTCTCAATGGTTTCACCATGTCCGGCAGAAGCGTCCATAGCAAATTGCTCCAAATTGTTCTCTAAGAAAGCCAGCATCATACGCCCTGTGCCACCGGTGATACGACCGTGAGGATCGCACCCTGAAGTACCTGAAGTAATACCAAAGGTTTGGTTACCAAATAACCCGTTGGTTGTTGCGGCTAATACTTGCGGAATAATACCGCTTTGGCCACGCCATGCGAGTGACCCTAAACCACAACCGGTGCTGTCAACGGCATGTGCATTGGCAGAAAACATAATTGTAGCAACTGCTGCTACGGTTAATAAAGATTTTTTCAATTTATTTCTCCTTTATAGATAAGGGTTACATTTGTGACCTTAGCACCTTCGTCGTGTTTGTAAAGAAAATTAACGCATTTTTGCCTGAATATTTTTTTGTTGTGGACAAGTTACGATAAAAACTCTTGCAGGATAATTTTTTTGTGTTATATTCCCCTCATATGGCAAGTTTACAAGGCTGTGAGAAAATGGGTTTTCTCGCAGTCTCATTTTTCTAACTTAAATTTGATATTGGAGTAGTTGAAATGGATAAGTTTCCAGTCACTAAAAATGGTTTTGCGCAATTAGAGGCTGAGTTAAAGCACTTGAAAGGCGTTGACAGACCAAATATTATTGCGGCAATCTCAGAAGCTCGTTCTCATGGCGATTTGTCAGAAAATGCCGAGTATTCTGCCGCTAAAGAAAAACAAAGTTTTATTGAAGGACGCATTCAGGAGTTGGAGGTCGTCGTCAGTCGTGCGCAGGTGATTGATCCGGCTCAGATTAAGGGAAATATCATTCGTTTCGGGGCAACGGTCGTTGTCGCTGATCAGGCAACTGATGAGGAAAATACATATCAAATCGTCGGCGATTATGAGGCCGATATCAATCATAATAAGATTTCTTTATCCTCCCCTTTGGCTAAGGCACTGATCGGTAAAGAACTCGGTGATGAGGTTGAATATGTGGCCCCCGGCGGACGCAAAACCTTTGACATCGTCGATGTTATTTATAAATAAATTTTAGTTATCCCTCCTCGTGAGGGATTTTTTATATCTTTTATATTCCTCAACTTGCAATTTCGAATTTTGTGCTTATCTCCTTTTTTAACCATATAATAAGGAGGTAGATATGTCTGATAAAACAATTGATAGAACACAATTTGCCGAAGAGAATCCGAGATGTTTTTGCGCTGATGATGATAACTGCGGATGCACGTTTCCGGAAAATATGACCTCTCTGTGCAATGCGGAAGGGAATTCTTGTACGCAGGAAACTTTCAAAATAAAAACAGAAGAACGGATTATCGAAAAAGATACCGTTTGCTATTGTACCCCTAAAGATTGCGACTGTAAAATCGACTATAAAGAAACGGATTATTAATTTATGGCCGAATATAAAACCCCTATGTTGATTATCGGTGCCGGTCCTGCCGGCTACACCGCCGGTATTTATGCTGCCCGCGCCGAGTTAAATCCGATTATTGTGACCGGTCATCAACCCGGCGGGCAACTGACAACCACAAATGAAATCGAAAATTATCCCGGCTTTGTTGAACCGATAAAGGGGCAAAAATTAGTCGATGACATGCGACAACAGGCCTTAAATGTCGGTTGTCGGATTATTAATGATACCATCACCGAAATTGACTTCGAGGCTCCGCCTTATATTTGCAGCTCAGAAAAGCATAATCAATATCAAAGTGACTGTGTTATTATTGCTACCGGGGCAACGACCAAATGGCTGGACGTCCCGGGGGAAGAAAAGTTTCGCGGTTGGGGGGTCTCTTCTTGCGCAACATGTGACGGCTTTTTTTATCGTGGGAAATGTGTCGCCGTGATCGGGGGTGGAAATTCCGCTGTCGAAGAAGCATTGTATCTGGCTAATCTTGCCTCTCAGGTGATTGTTATTCATCGTCGCGATAGCTTACGTGCCGATAAAATTCTCCAGGACAGGTTGCTCAATCATCCTCGGGTTACGGTCTTGTGGAATACCGTGGTCGAAGAAATTTTCGGGCATGATACACCTCCTGCTGTTGCGGCGCTCAAGGTTAAAAATGTCAAAAATGATGTAGAAAGCACTCTTTCCGTTGACGGAATATTCGTTGCTATCGGGCATATTCCCAATACAGGAATTTTTCGGTCTCATCTGGATTTGGACCAACAAGGATATATACTGACTTATCCGACCGGCTCTTGTCAGACAAATGTCAGCGGGGTATTTGCCGCCGGTGATGTGGTTTCCGGAAATTTTAAACAAGCCATTCTGGCAGCCGCAAGCGGATGCTTAGCTTGTCTTGAGGCCGAAAAATATCTTGCACAATTAAAATAAACGCGCTACAAAGAGTTCGTTGTTTTATAAAAGGAGAATTGTAATGACAAAAGAATCGTGTAATTGCGGTTGTGAAGATAAATGCACTTGCGGTTGCGGATGTGACTGCGGTTGTGACTGTGATTGCTGCTGTTGTTGCGGTAACACAGACAAGGAAATTGCTTTTGAGCTGTGCCGTACCTTAATTGAAGGGCGCACCTACACTGCCGAAGCTGTTGCCGATGCTTATAAAAAGATTTTTGAGGCAGTTAAAGGCTGCAAATCTGAAGATTAATAAACAGCGAGTCTCCTATACCTTGAGGAGACTCGTTTTTTATGTTTGAGAAGCAAAACAATGTTACATATCGGTTGTCATCTTTCTGCCGCCAAGGGATTTTTGCATATGGGGCAAGAGGCTCTTTCTATCGGGGCAGATACTTTCCAATTTTTTACACGTAACCCGAGAGGCGGAAATGCTAAAAAAATTTCCCC
>CACYYO010000023.1 GCA_902778645.1 uncultured Rhodospirillales bacterium
CTGGTTGACATTTATCGTGGTGTTTGCCAACCGCAAAAGAATTTGGTAAAAATGGGATTATTCATTTCATTTTTCCCGCAGTTGATAGCCGGACCGATTTTGAAATATTACAATATTGCAGAGCAGATTGATAACCGAAAAACGACTTGGACTTCAGCAAATGAAGGGGCTCAGCGTTTTATCATCGGCTTGGGAAAGAAAGTGATTATTGCCAATATATTGGCGAAAACGGCAGATGAGATTTTTGCCCTGAATATGGCAGACATGTCAACGATGGATGCCTGGTTGGGGATTATTGCTTATACGTTCCAGATTTATTTCGATTTCAGCGGGTATTCGGATATGGCGATTGGTCTGGGCAAAATTTTCGGTTTTCGGATAAATGAAAACTTTAACTATCCCTATCTGGCAACCTCCATTCAAGACTTTTGGCGCCGTTGGCATATATCCTTATCAACGTGGTTTAAGGAATATTTATATATTCCGCTCGGGGGAAACAGAGCCGGAAAATTGAAAACATATCGTAATTTATTGATTGTCTTTTTTATGACCGGCTTATGGCATGGTGCAAGTTGGAATTTTGTTGTTTGGGGCATGTGGCATGGCTTTTTCATTGTCGCCGAAAAAATTATTCCGATAGAAAAAATTTTGTATTGCCGATTACTGCAAATGGTTTATACGATGCTCGTTGTGATTTGCGGTTGGGTTTTATTTAGAGCAGAGACCCTGACACAGGCACTGGCGTACTGGCACAAAATGTTTATTCCTGCTAAAATGGAGACGATAACACCATTCTGGGGACGTGAATTCCAGTTGGCTTTGGTTTTAGCAATATTGAGTTGCGGCATTATCTCTGTTTTGTACCGAAAATTTTCTGAGCGCTTCAAAATCGGAGATAATATTCTAGCACTCATAAAACCGATTTGCTGTATCGGAATTTTATATCTGAGTATAATATTGTTGGCCAGTAATACTTACAATCCGTTCATTTATTTTAGGTTCTAAGCGATGAAAAATATAAAACTGTATGCCCAAAAAATATATTTATCGACACCGGCTATTGTCGTGTTGCTGTTAGTTTTTGGTGGATTTTTAGTAAATTGCTTTTTTTCCAATACCTTTTTGTTGGACAATCGTCCGTTAGCGAAGAAACCGGACGCCTTAACTCCTCATTTCGCCCGGGACTTTGAGCAATACTATAATGATACGTTTGCCGGTCGCAAGAAATTGGTGAAGAAATTTTCAAAGCTAAAGCTAAAGTTGGGAATGGACACCGGTTTTACGATTAATGGCTTAGACGGATGGATGTTTTACGATTCGGCAAAAGTTCCGGACGGGTATACTTTAATTGACTATTACGGAGAGCTTTCCTTTACGCCGGAGGAAGAGCAAATTATGGCGCAAGGTATGCAGAGAGCGAAAGATTTTTATGCAAAACGCGGTATTGATTATGTAATAGCCGTCGTTCCGAATAAAGAGGGATTATACTCCGAATACATGCCCCTCAGAATGCAAAAAGCACGAATTTCCGATATATCCAGAACAGATAAAGCAATTAGCTATGCTCAAAAAAATACCAATGTCGCGATTATCAATTGGCGGGATGATTTAGTTTTGGCAAAAGAGAAGATTTCGCATTCTTTATATTATAAAAAAGATTCTCATTGGAACAATATTGGGGCTTATGTGGCATATCAAAGTTTGGCAAAGAAATTAAAAACAATGGGATATAACATTGAGGTCACAGATTTTAGGGAAGATATGATAACAAATATTTATGCAACTCGTTCTGATTTAGGAGTTGACGGCGAGCCGGATATCGACTTTACTATAAACTATAAGACGGATCAACATCCGAACAATATTATTGATGAAGACCACGGTTTTTTCCAAATTTGGGAGAATCCGACCGCTCAGGTAAAAAAGCGTGTTTTGCTGATACGTGATTCTCAGGGAATAGCTTTAATGCGCTATATGCAGAAGGATTTTGCTTATGGGGTTTATGCCCACAGCAAATGGAATACCAAAGAAGGCTTGAAAGAGCTTATCGAGACCTATAAGCCGGATTTAGTAATTGATGAAACGGGAGAGCGATATTTTAATCGTTTTCTAAAGTATAATGACCTGTATAGGGAGGAATAATATGAAATCTATTTTAGTAACCGGAGGTGCCGGTTTTATCGGGGCTAATTTTGTGCCGTATTTTGTGAATAAGTATCCGGATTATAAGGTAATCAATTTGGATAAGCTGACATACGCCGGCAACTTGGATAATGTCGCCGAGTGCAATAATAAAGCCAATTATCAGTTTGTTAAAGGAGATATTTGTGACCGGAAATTAATTGAGAAACTGTTTCAGGAAAATGACATTCGAGGTGTTGTCCATTTTGCCGCGGAAAGCCATGTTGATAACTCGATTTCCGGACCGCAAGCGTTTATTGAGACAAACGTCCTGGGAACATTTACGCTGCTTGATGTCGCTCGCCAATACTGGATGGAGGCTCCGCACAAGGTTAAAGCCGGGTATGAAAATGCCCGTTTTCACCATATTTCAACCGATGAGGTTTATGGGGCATTGGGAGACACCGGATTTTTCACCGAGACAACGCCGTATATGCCAAGCTCACCGTATTCAGCATCAAAAGCCAGTTCAGATATGATTGTGCGAGCTTATTATCACACTTTCGGTATGAATGTAACGGTATCGAATTGCTCGAACAATTACGGACCGAAACAGCACCCTGAAAAGCTGATTCCGAAGATTATTTCGAATGCGCTGAATGAGAAAAACATTCCGATATATGGCGATGGGAAAAACGTTCGTGACTGGTTGTATGTACTAGACCACTGCAAGGCAATTGACCTGATTTTCCATACCGGAAAGGCCGGGGAGACTTATAATATCGGTGGTCATAATGAGCGCAACAATCTGCAGATTGTCGATGCGATTTGCTCACTTTTGGATCAAAGACAACCGAGAGCCAACGGTAAGTCCTACAAAGATTTAGTTGTTTTTGTCGCTGATCGTCCCGGACACGATCGTCGTTATGCCATAGATGCCACAAAGCTGACGACCCAGCTGGGTTGGAAAGCCGATGAAAATTTTGATACCGGTATCATTAAGACCGTGGACTGGTACTTGCAAAAGATTGGCAAAAAACAAGCCGCATAACCATAAAAGAAAAAGGGAACAAGTGTTGTTCCCTTTTTTTGTAATGGCTAAAAATTATTTTTTTGCGGCAATAATCTTAACCGCGTCTTCAAAACTTAAATTCTTGGCATCGAGACTGCGCGGAATAGCATAGTTATTTTTACCGCACTTAAGATATAAGCCATACCGACCGTTGGCGAGCACAATATCTTGTTTGCTCTTCGGGTCTTTTCCCAAAACTTTCGGTTCCGGTTTAGCAACGACACCTTTCAAAATTTCTTCAGCACGCTCTAAAGTCATATTGAAAATTGTATCTTCTCCGCCAATGGACTTTGACTTTCCACCTTGTTTAAGGTAGGGACCGAATTTACCTAAATTAACCTCGATTCCGTTGCCCAACTGCTTAGGGAGACTAAGCAGAGTTGATGCTTGTTCGAAAGTAACTTCTTCCGGTTTAATTGATTTCGGCAGGGCAGAACGTTTTGGTTTTTCGGACCTTTTTTGAGATAAATTTTCAGACCATTCATCTCTCCCAGTACTTTATCTTCCGGACTGGGCGCTTTAGGTGTATCATTACTGATCTCCTCCGTAACATCAGTCAGAGGCTTTGTGTATTTGCAATCCGGGTAATTAGAACACCCCAAAAAGGCACCGAATTTTCCAAGTTTAATGCTTAACCGTCCTTTACCGCATTCCGGACAAACACGAGGATCAGAACCATCTTCGCGCGGAGGAAATAAGTGGTGCGCCAGAACTTCATCAATCTTCTCAATCACTTCACTGACTTGTAAAGGAGAGACAGCCTCAATATTCTTTACAAACTTAACCCAAAAGCCGCCGAGCAATTTTTTCCAATCCATTTCACCGGCAGAAACATCATCAAGGTATTCCTCTAACTGAGCCGTAAAGTCATATTCAACATATTTCCTGAACCAATTTTCCAAGAAAACTGTCACAATACGTCCCCGATCTTCCGGAATAAAGCGCAGTTTTTCGACACGAACATATTTACGTTCCTGTAAAACAGCAATAATCGAGGCATAAGTCGAAGGACGACCGATACCAAGCTCCTCCAATTTTTTAACCAGACTGGCTTCGGTAAATCGTGGCGGCGGGGTTGTAAAGTGTTGTTCCGGGATAATTTGTCCTTTATCGACTTTTTCTCCTGTTTCAACATTCGGCAAAATACGATTTTCATCGTCTTCGTCCGTATCATCATGACTCTCAACATAAAGCTTTAAGAAACCGTCAAAGGCAATGACCTGACCGTTGGCGCGCAATAGAATTTGTTTGTCATCACTCTCGGCATCAATCACGACCTTGTCCATAACTGCCGGATTCATCTGACAAGCAACCGTTCTCTTCCAGATTAATTCATAAAGCTTGTGCGCCTCGGCATCGAGTTTGGTCTCTAACTTTTTAGGAGTATCCTCGACGTGCGCCGGACGGATAGCCTCATGTGCTTCTTGAGCATTTTTGGATTTATTTTTGTATTCTTTGGCTGTTTTGGGAAGATATGCCTCGCCAAAATACTTTAAGATAGCTTCACGGCAGGCGGCAACCGCCTCTTTAGATAAATTAACCGCATCAGTACGCATATAGGTAATGTGACCGGCTTCATAAAGCTTTTGGGCAATTTGCATCGTCTTTTTGGCACTGAATCTCAACTTTCTGGCAGCCTCTTGTTGCAAGGTAGATGTTGTAAACGGCGGAGCCGGATAACGATTGGCTTTTTTGCGTTCAACATTGCTGATACTGAAATTTTGTGCTTCGATTTTAGCCTTTGCTTCCAAGGCTTTAGCCTCAGAATTTAAATCAAATTTTTCAAGCTTCTTGCCATCGAGGTTAATCAGGTGTGTACGAATGGTTGCTTGTGCCCTAGTAATTAAATCGGCATCAACCGTCCAATATTCTTCACTCTTGAATTTTTCAATTTCCATTTCACGGTCGCAAATCAAGCGCAACGCAACGGACTGAACGCGCCCTGCTGATTTTGAACCGGGAAGTTTCCGCCACAACACCGGAGAAAGCGTAAAACCGACCAAGTAATCCAAAGCGCGACGTGCCATATAGGCAGAAACCAAGTCATTGTCAATCTGTCTCGGATTCTTTATCGCTTCGGTGACAGCCGATTTTGTAATCTCGTGGAAAACAACGCGCTCGATTTTTTTATCTTTTATTTTTTTGCGCGCGGTTAACTCCTCTAAAATATGCCATGCAATAGCTTCTCCTTCTCTATCCGGGTCGGATGCGAGGACAATCGTATCACAATCTTTGAGAGCGGCAATAATATCATTGAGCCTCTTTTTGCCGCCGGCAGAAAGCTCCCATTTCATCGCGAAGTTATCATCGGGGTCAACAGAGCCGTCTTTACTGGGCAAATCTCGAATATGACCAAAACTGGCAAGAACTTTATAATCGCTGCCCAAATATTTATTTATGGTTTTGGCTTTGGCTGGAGACTCAACAATCACTAATTTCATTTTTTATGGTTCCTATTTCACTAGAGCGACTTTATTTCCCGGTTGCCTGATAATTTTACCTTCTAATTCCAGATACAAAAGTTCGGCACTGACGGTTGCCGAGTCGATTCCGGAATCCTGAATAATATCATCAACATCAACACCGTCATGCGTAATATAAGCTAAAACGGTATTGGTAGAATTTTTCTGAGCAGGTATATTGTCAGTTTTTGTTTCAAAGTCAAGAGGGGGTGTTAACAAATCAGGAGAAGGAGACAATTTTTGATGTTCTTTAGGGTGACAATAACTGAAATGATGTTGGAGAATATCTAATATATCGTCGGCACTTTCAACCAGATACGCCCCTTCCTTAATGAGTTTGTTTGTTCCCTGTGCACGCCCGTCTAAAGGCGAACCCGGAACCGCAAAGACCTCTCTACCTTGTTCTGTTGCTGTATAAGCGGTAATCAATGAGCCGGAGTGAAGATTAGCTTCTGCAACCAGCACACCACTGCACAATCCGGAAATAAGACGATTGCGCCGCGGAAAGTTATTCGCCTGCGGGGTCGTCCCGAGAGGAAATTCCGAAATGACACAACCTTGCCGACAAATTTGTTCATATAAGTCTTTATTTTCAGAAGGGTAGGGGATGTCGACGCCGGTTCCTAAAACGGCGATGGTTGGACCGGACTGATCATTTGCGTATAGAGCGCCTTTATGGGCAGAAGAGTCAATTCCTCGCGCCATGCCGGAGACAATGACAACCCCTTGCCTTGTTAAATCATAAGCAATTTTGGAGGCCAATTTACGTCCGTTAATCGAAGCATTACGAGAGCCGACAACAGCCAAGCTCAGAGGAGAATTGAGCAATTCAATATGACCTTTGGCATACAAAATTGGCGGATAATCAGGAAGATTCAGTAACGACTGCGGATATGCCGGTGAATTGCTGATAAGAATGTGGACATTCAAATGTCTGGCCAGTTTTAATTCTTCTTCCGCAACAGAACGGCTCGCTAACTTAAAACGTGCAGGCAAATTCTTGATAGCTTCCGCCGCCGAACCGTATTGATTGACAAGCTGAATAAAAGTTTTAGGACCGATATGCTCGGTTTTAATGAGTTGCAAATAATCTAAAATATCATCGTCTGCCGTCATCACAATTACTTTTTAAAGCTGATTTTACTTTCTTCCCCTTTGACTAAACGGGCAATATTGGCACGATGACGATACAAGACCAAAACGGCCAATGCCGTAAAGAAAAGGCAAAAAATCGGTTCAGTTAAGAAGAAAGCATATAAAGGGGTTAAAACCGCTGCCGTAATCGCTGATAAGGACGAATAGCGACTCACAATCGCAACAATTAACCATGTCAATAAAGCCAACAAAGCAACTTGCGGGGCTGTAGCCAAGATAAAACCGAAGGTTGAGGCAACACCTTTTCCTCCCTTGAATTTAAGCCAAATCGGAAAGTTATGTCCCAGCACTCCACAAGTTCCGGCAATTAAAGCCGCCAAAATATTAGATTGTGTCAATAATCCGAAGACGGAAATATCCGTCGGAAAGACAAATCGCTCGGCTAAAAAAGCGGCAATACCTGCCTTTGAGGCATCGAGAATAACCGTGAGCAGTGCCAAATCCTTGCGCCCCGTACGCAAAACATTCGTTGCTCCGATGTTGCCTGAGCCTATTTTCCGGATATCCCCTAAACCGCACATTCTGGTCAAAACCAGTCCGAAAGGGATTGAACCGAGCAAATAACCGCCTATTGCGCACAAGATAAAAACACAAATCATTGAACATTCTCCATCTGTCAAAATATTTATTTTCTTGTAACAGGTTGTAACTTTTTTTCAACTTTAAATTTTCAGATTGATGCAAGTGTGCAAAAATTTGCAAAAAAAATGAAAATATAGGTGACAAATGCAGAAAATTGTTTAATATAAAAAAAATTGTAATTTTATGGTGCAAAAGATGAAACCTGTTTATAAAAGGATTCTCCTCAAATTATCCGGTGAAGGATTGATGGGAAACCAGGCTTTCGGGATATCGCCGGAAGTTATCAGCGCACTGGCAACACAAATCAAAGAAGTGTATGAGGCCGGTGTTGAGGTATGTTTGGTAATCGGCGGTGGCAATATCTTTCGTGGTGCCAAAGAGGCTGCCAAAGGGATGAACCGCACGGTAGCAGACCAAGTCGGAATGCTGGCAACGATTATGAATGCCTTGTCTATGCAAAATGCACTGGAGCAACAAGGGGTTGATGCGCGTGTGTTATCCGGTCTTTCCGTGACGGAGGTCTGTGAGCCGTACATGTATCGCCGTGCCTTGCGCCATTTGCAGAAAAAAAGAGTGGTGATTTTTGCCGGTGGTACAGGTAACCCTTATTTTACGACCGATACAGGGGCAGCACTACGCGCTGCTGAAATGCAATGCGATGTCCTCTTAAAAGCAACGCAGGTTGATGGTGTTTATGACAGTGATCCGCGGATTAATAATAAAGCAGTTAAATACGACCATGTTTCGTATGATGAGGTGATTAATAACCACTTGAACGTGATGGATATGACGGCTGTTGCTTTGGCAAGAGAAAATAATATCCCGATTGTCGTTTTTGCACAAAGAGACAAGGATGCTTTAATGCAGGTTGTCAGCGGCAAAGGAAAGTATACAATAATAAATAATGAGGTAAACAATGGCTGATTTTAGCGAAATAAAATCTGATACAAAAACGAGAATGGATAAAACCCTCGATTCTCTGAAGGGGGAGTTTGGCGGATTGCGTGCCGGCAGGGCGCACGCCAGTTTGCTCGATGGTATTCTGGTAGAGGCGTATGGGTCGATGACACCACTGGCGCAAGTCGGAACAATTTCTGTTCCTGATGCGAGGACATTGTCAATCAGCGTTTGGGACAAAGGGTTAGCAAAGGCTGTTGATAAAGCATTGCGTGAATCAGACTTGGGTCTGAATCCGGCATCGGACGGGCAGTTAATTCGTATTCCGATTCCGCCGCTTAGTGAAGAACGTCGTAAAGAGTTAGTTAAAATTGCCAGTAAGTACGCCGAGCAAAATAAAGTCGCTGTGCGTAATATTCGTCGTGATGGCCTGGATGGTATCAAAAAACTAAAGAAAGATAATCTTATTTCCGAAGATGAAGAAAAAAGATTTGAGAATGAAATTCAAAAGTTGACCGATGATGCCATCAAAAAGATTGAAGAGATGTTAGCATCTAAAGAGAAAGATATTCTCCAAGTATAATTGTATAAAGAATGAGATACAGCATTGACTGAAAAGAGTGAATTGAAGCATATCGCCATTATTATGGATGGGAACGGACGTTGGGCGACTAAAAGAGGCCTGCCCCGTTCTTTAGGACACAAAAAAGGGGCTGAAGTCGTTAAAGAAATTACCAAAGCCGCGGCTGAAAAGGGGATTAAGTTTCTGACCCTTTATGCTTTTTCAACCGAAAATTGGCAAAGAAGTGAGGAAGAAGTTTCCTACCTGATGACTCTGTTGCGCCAATATTTAAAGAGTGACTTGCAGGAACTGAAAGAGAATAAAGTTCGCATCCGTTTTATTGGTGAGAGGTATATGCTTGACCAAGATATTCAGCAGCTGATGACAGATTTGGAACGTCAAACGGCCTCATACGATAAGTTAACGGTTTGTATCGCCTTAAGCTACGGGTCTCGCCACGAGATTGTTGCCGCGGCTAAAAAAATCGCCACTCAGGTAAAAAATGGAGATATATCACCGGAAGATATTGATATTAATCTTTTTTCGGATATGCTCTACACGAAAGACATTCCGGATCCGGATTTGTTAATCAGAACCAGCGGTGAGCAAAGATTAAGCAATTATTTGCTGTGGCAGTTGGCTTATAGTGAATTGGCTTTTACGGATGTTTTATGGCCGGACTTTTCGGCGCAAGAGCTGCAACGGCTGATTGATAACTATCAAACGAGGGAGAGAAGATATGGAAAAGTCTAAAAAAACAACGCTTATGAAACGCATTGCATCAACCCTTGTGTTGGCGCCGTTAGTGCTGTGGATGTTGTATAACGGTTGGATGACAACGTTATTTTTGGTTATGATTGTGAATATGCTGTTGGCTTGGGAATGGTCGGAAATGGTTCCGAATAAAAAGAAGACCGTCTATGCCGTCAGTTACCTGGCAGCATCGGTTATGCCGATGATGTTTTTGTATCCGAGTTATGTATTTTATCCGTTGGGCTTTATTTTTCTGACAACGGTCTTTGTTTGGTTCAAGGCTAAAGGGGAAGAACATCGTCGTTTACTGACATTGGGCGTCCCTTATATTGCACTGGGAACAGGTGCTTTAACATGGTTGTATACATGGATTTCTCCGATAGCCGCAATCTGGCTGCTGGTTGCCGTATGGGGAGTTGATATCGGCGGCTATTTGGTCGGAAGTACGGTTAAAGGTCCGAAGTTAGCCCCAAAAATCAGCCCGAACAAAACATGGTCCGGCTTGCTAGGTGCAATGCTGTTCTCCGCATTAATTAGTGCCGCTTTTGCGCATTTTACAGAGCCGACCTGGATGGTACGGATGGCTGCTGTCGGTGCGGTTTTGGCAATCGTTGCACAATGCGGCGATTTGTTGGAATCAAAGGTAAAGCGTTATCTTCAAGTTAAAGATTCCAGCAATTTAATCCCCGGTCATGGCGGGATGTTTGACCGGGTTGACGGCTTACTGTTTTCAGCGCCGTTTGTTTTAGTTTTATGTGTTGTTTTGGTATATTATATGGCAAGGTAAGAAAATGGAGTGGTTAAGTAACATTATTTATTATGTTGTTCCTTTTATTGTTTTACTGGGAATATTAGTATTTGTTCATGAATTTGGTCATTTTATAATTGCCCGCCTGTGCGGAGTGCAGGTTGATGCTTTTTCAATCGGTTTCGGTAAAAAATTGTGGAGCCGGAAGGATAAGTATGGAACGGAGTGGAAATTATCAGCGATTCCTTTAGGGGGATACTGTCAGTTCTTAGGAGATGCTGACGGAGCTTCCGCCGGTGTTGATGAAAAAGTAAAAGAATTAACGGATGAAGAAAAGAAAAAAGCATTTCCGTTTCAAAATCCGTTTAAAAAGCTGGCAATTGTTTTAGCCGGACCGCTGTCCAACTATGTGTTTGCCATTGTTGTTTATGCGGCAATATTCACATTTATGGGTAAAGTTATTTTTCCGCCGATTGTCGGGGATGTGATTGAAGGCGGTGCTGCACAAAAAGCCGGTATGATGGCAGAAGATCGTATTTTGACAATTAATGGCAAGGCTATCAGTTCATTTGATGATATTCGCAAGGAAGTCGCCTTGATTGACAATAACAATATGGCGACAGTTGAAATCTTAAGGAAAAATGAAAAAGTCACTTTAACTTTTCCGGTAACCGAGTTGGAGTACACGCCGGAAGGTGCATCGACAATCAAACAAAGAATGCTCGGTATTAAGTCAATCAGCCGTGTTGAAGTTGAACATCAAAAAATGGGATTCCTTAAAGCCATCGGCGAGGCTTGTCGACAGACATGGGATATAACGGAAGCAACCCTGCGCGGTGTAGGGCAAATGATAACCGGCCGCCGCAGCAGTGAAGAATTGGGCGGGATTATTCGAATTGCCGAAATGTCAGGAGATATCAGTAAAAAGTACGGCTGTCTTGACTTTTTGATGTTCATGGCGCTGTTATCCATTAATTTGGGCTTGATAAATTTATTTCCGATTCCCGTATTAGATGGTGGACATGTTGTTATTTTCCTGTTAGAAATCATTACCGGCAAAGAAATAAACAGCCGCGTAAAAGATACTTTATTTAAAATCGGTTTTAGTTTATTAATACTGTTAATGGTTTTTGCAACATGGAATGATGTTGTCAGATTATTTAAGAGATGGTTTCTGTAACCCTTGGTGAAAAGGATAAAAATTGATGAAATACATTAATTTATTGGCTTTAAGTACTGCTTTGGTGTCTGTTTGTGAAGCGCAGGCAGCAGAGGTTAAGGATATAAATATTACCGGATTGCAAAGGGTTGAGCAAGAGACGGTCCTGGCTTATTTGGATATTGAAAGAGGACAAAATGTTTCTCAGATGGATATCGATTCGGCGTTAAAACGTCTGTATTCAACAGGACTGTTTGCTGACGTTTCTTTAGATATGCTTGGTAATGGCGAGTTGTTGGTAAAAGTTTCGGAAAATCCGATTATTAATAAGCGTTATTTTGAGGGCAATGAAGAAATCGAAGACAGTATGCTGGAGAAAGAACTGCAATTAAATGCCGGTTCGATTTACAGTGTTTCCAAAGTTCAGCAGGATTCTCAACGGATTGTTGAGGTTTATAAGAGAGCCGGTCGTTATGCAACGGTTGTTGATCCGAAAATTATTAAAAGAGACCAAAATCGAGTCGATTTAATTTATGAAATCAGTGAAGGACCGAATGCCAAAATCGATAAGATTAGTTTTGTCGGCAACAATCACTTTACCGACAGCGAGTTGCAGTCTGAGATTATGAGTAAAGAGAGCCGCTGGTATCGTATTTTCTCTTCTGCCGAAAATTATGATCCTGAAAAGACCAATTATGATAAAGAATTGTTGCGTCGTTTCTACATGCGCCATGGTTATGCCGATTTCCGTGTTTCAACGGCGGTTGGTGAGCTGAGTGCGGATAAAAAATCATTTGTTTTGACTTATGTTATTGACGAAGGACCGCGCTATAAAATTAAAGATATTAATATTTCTTCAGCACTGCGCGGGGTAAACACCGAAACATTGTATCCGGAATTATTGGTTGAAGAAGGCGATTGGTACGATTCTGATAAGATTGATAAGTCGGCTTATAACATTACTGAAAAACTCGGACAGCAAGGTTTTGCCTTTGTTGAGGTTAACCCGGTTTTGCATAAGAATACGCAAACCGGTGATGTTAATTTAACCTTTTATATTGAAGAAGGCCAACGTCTGTTTATTGATAAAATTAATATCAGCGGCAATACGCGTACGGAAGATAAGGTTATTCGTCGTGAGTTCCGCATTGATGAAGGCGATGCTTTCAACGCCTCTAAGATAAAAGCTTCTCGTCGCAATATTGAGGCATTAGATTACTTCAGCAAGATTGATATGCAGACGGAGCCGACAGATGACAATAACAAAGCTAATTTGAACGTCAACGTTGAGGAAAAATCAACCGGTGCATTCAATGTCGGTGTCGGTTATTCGACAATGAACGGAGCTTTGGCCCGTGTTGGTATTACCGAAAATAACTTCCTCGGTAAAGGACACCAATTAAGTGCCGATGCATCTCTTTCTCAGAGGACGCAAGAGTATGATTTAAGTTATACGGATCCTTATTTCTTAGATAGAAGATTAAGTGCCGGTATTGACTTATTCCGCAGTGAAACGGACTACCAAGATGAAGGGTCTTATGATAGTGAGACAACCGGTGGTCGTATTCGTTTCGGGTGGAACTACACGGATGATTTAGCACAATACGTCCGCTACACCTTAAGCAAGGATAAAATCAGCAATGTCGCAGCCGATGCTTCACGCTACATTAAGGCTGAAGAAGGTTCTTATACCAATTCGGCAGTTGGTCAAACGATTGTGTATGACAAACGAGACAGCAAGATTAACCCGAGAGAAGGTTACTATTTATCATTTGGTAATGACATTGCCGGGCTTGGCGGAGACGAGAAATACGTCAAATTTGACGCTAAAGCATACAAATACTATACCATTTCTGATGATTACACCTTTAAGTTCTTTATGAACGGTGGTTATATTGATGGTTATAATGGTAAACCGGTTCGCTTGGCGCATCGCTATTACTTAGGTGGCAACACCATGCGTGGTTTTGAATATGCCGGTATCGGTGCTCGTGATAAATTCACCAGAGATGCTCTAGGTGGTAACTGGATGGTTTATACGGGAGCTGAGTTCCAATTCCCGGTCGGTTTGGATGAGGTCGGCATCCGTGGTCGTACCTTCATTGATGCCGGTATGCTCGGAAAACCGGATAATATTGATGAGAAGTATGTTGAATACTCAGACAAGATTCGGTCATCAGCCGGTTTTGGTATTCAGTGGTTGTCACCGATGGGACAGATTGATATCGACTTAGCCTTCCCGATTTCTAAAGAAGACTATGATGAGACAGAGGTATTCCGTCTGAACTTCGGTACACGTCTGTAAAAATTGCAAAAGGCCTGTCATACTTGTAACTTTTTTCCTAATGTACCAGCGTCGTACATGTCGTCGAAAAGTTACGGCATAGCACAGGCCTTTATCAATTTTTTGTAAGTATTTACTTTATTAGAGAAAACTGATGCAATCGAAAGACACAACAAAGATGTATCCGTGTTGGCGGACATATCAGGCGGGGGAGAAGTTACCCCGTGTGTCATTTCATAATGGTCGCACGATTGACTTATCGACCAAAGAAGTTGCCGAGCTATTGGCACAAATTCCGGACAATAATTTAATTTTATTTTCAGATCACCTGTATTACGGGCGCTATCAACCAATGACCGGAAAGAACATATATTCGTTTGGGGCTAATTTTGCCGTAACCAAAAATGATGACGGCTCGGTGTGCGTCTTCGGCAACGGCTGTCTGTTTGAGTAAGCGGCAATTGTGTATATGTTCCCTTAAACTCTTGAGAAAAAAACGGCAGTAAAGTATTTTCTAGGCATAAGAATAATTTTATCAGAGGTGAACATGGTTGATCTTTCATTTTACATAAATAACGGACCAATGACGTTACACAAGGTGTCAGAAATAACAGAAGCAGTCCTGCAAGATCCGTCTAAGGCGAATGTGATGATTCGTGATATTGCCACATTGACAAGAGCAGGACAGGGCGAGATTTGTTTCTTTTATGACAAAAAGATGAAAGAACAAGCCAAAGATATCAGAGCGACAGCTTGTGTCACGACAGAGGAACTGGCCCCTTTAGTACCACATGAGGTCATCAAATTAATCTCTAAAGATCCTAAACGCGCCTTTTTGAAACTCAATATGGCGTTGTATGAAGAAAAATCACGAGGCTTAGGAATTGCGCCGTCAGCTAAAATTGCGTCGACTGCAAAATTGGGTAAAAATTGTTTTGTCGGTGAAAATGTCGTGATTGAAGACAATGTAATTATCGGTGATAATTGCCTGATTGAACATGGTGCCGTAATTACAAATGATTGTAAAATCGGCAATAACTGCCGTATCGGTGTCAATGCTAAGGTTTCATTTTGCGAAATGGGTAATGATTGTTATATTTATGCCGGTGCCCAAATTGGAAATGACGGCTTCGGATTTATGATGATTGACGGCAAACATCAACGGATTCCGCAATTAGGACGTGTGATTATCGGGGACGATGTTGAGGTCGGGGCTAATGCTTGTATTGACCGTGGTGCGCTCGACGATACAATTATCGGGGACGGTTGCCGTATTGATAATTTGTCTCAAATTGCCCATAACGATATAATGGGCAGAGGGTGCATTGTTGTTGCTCAGACCGGTATCGCCGGGAGTTGTACGTTTGGCGATTACGTCGTTTGCGGCGGACAAACAGGGTTTGCAGATCACCTGAAGATCGGAAGCGGTGCTCAAATCGGGGCTCAATCAGGCGTGATGCAGGATGTCGAAGCCGGATCTGTCGTTTTAGGTTATCCGGCACAGCCGATTAAGGATTTTATGCGTCAAACGGTATATTTGAAAAAAATTATCAAAAACAAATAGTAAAGGAAAGTAATATGTCAGAAATGAAAATTTATCCGATTGAAGAAATAATGAAGATGCTACCGCATCGCTATCCGTTTTTGTTGGTGGATAGATTAGAGGTTGAAGTCCCGGGGGAAAAGGGGGTCGGTACCAAAAATTTGACCATAAATGAACAATTTTTCCAAGGACACTTCCCCGGTAATCCGGTTATGCCCGGTGTTTTACAAATTGAAGCAATGGCACAAACGGCAGGCGCTTTGGTAATGACCGCTGTTGAGGATTATGCAAACCACCCTAAAGGTGTCCTCTTTATGTCAATTGACGGCGTTAAATTCCGTAAACCGGTGAAACCGGGCGATCAAATGAAAATGCATGTTGAAAAAATCAAAGAGCGCCGCAACATTTACGTCTTTAAGGGACAGGCATTTGTTGAGGGACAACTTGTTTCGGAGGCCGAATTCACCGCCATGATCATGTAAAAATTGCGCTCTTTGTGTTTCTAGTGCAAACTTTTTAAAATCCTTGAGAACAACTCGGGGATTTTTTATTTTATCCCAAAGTAATATTTTGTAACGAAAAGTTGATTGCCTTTTTTTCAACGGAAGAATAGTGTTGTGGTATTGATGAAAAACGATAAGAAAGGACTTTATAATCATGACAAATATTCATCCGACCGCTTTTGTTGAACAAGGAGCTCAAATTGCTGACAGCGCCGAAATTGGACCTATGTGCTATGTGAGTGCCGGAGCTAAAATTGGCGAGAGAGTACGTTTATTGCCACAGGTAACCATTTTGGGAAACACCACAATCGGGGATGATACGGTTGTTTTTCCGGGGGCCGTTTTGGGCGGTGGACCGCAAGATCATGGTAATGAATTTCAGCCCGATGCTCGGTTAGTTATCGGAAAGCGCAATGTCATCAGAGAAAATGTCACCATGCATTGCGGAACACCGAAGGGGCAATCTCCTTTGCCGGGAATTGAACCGGAAAAAATGGTGACATATGTTGGTGATGATGGTATGTTTATGGCAAACTCACACGTTGCACATGACTGTGTCGTCGGGAATAACGTTATTATGACGAATAACTCGGTTATCGGCGGTCATGTTCGCGTTGGTGACGGAGCTATTTTAGGCGGCAACTGTGCCGTTCACCAATTTTGCCGCGTCGGGCGTAAAGCAATGATTGGTGGCTTAGCCGGTGTTGATCGTGATGTTATTCCGTTTGCGATCGTAACCGGTGAACGCGGTAAATTGCGCGGTCTGAATGTTATCGGTTTAAAACGCAGCGGCTATGCGCCTGAAGTTGTCAAATCAATTAGTCGTGCTTTTATGTATATTTTCAAAGGGAAAGAAGATAATTTTGAGACCCGCGTCCAAAAAGCCAAAGAACTCTATAAAGACAATGAAATGGTAATGGAACAGCTCGAGTTTATTGAGGTGTCTTTAAACGGTCGCCGTAACGTCATGGTTGCTGACTAAGAATGACATTTTCAAAACCGCCTGATGATAAGGGCGGTTTTTTTATGCTTGTCATTTTCGTTAAAATGAAATAAAAATAAAGACGAGTACAGAAAATAAGGTATTATTTACATGACAAAAAAATTAGGAATTATAGCTGGCGGCGGGGATATTCCCAAGGCATTGATAACCAAATGTCAAGAGCAGAAACGTGACTATTTTGTTGTGGCGATTGAAGGCAATGCAGATAAGGATTTAGTGAATGAAAGTGTGCCGCATATTTGGATACGGATTGGTCAAGCCGGCACCGGTTTCAAAAAATTGGCGGAAGAAAAAGTCGAGGAAGTTGTCATGATTGGCACCATCCGCCGCCCGTCGTTTAAGGATCTGGTTCCTGATTTAAGAACAACAGCATTCTTCACAAAAATCGGGCTTAAATCGATTGGTGATGATGGTATCTTGCGTGCTTTGGTAAAAGAACTGGAAGGCGAGGGTCTGATTGTGCGCGGTATTCAAGAGGTTATGCCTGAAATTTTAATCAAAGAAGGTGTGTTAGGTAAAGTCAAACCCTCTCGGCAGGCGTTGGCAGATATTGCCCGTGCAACAGAAGTGGCAACCGAATTGGGGAGATTGGATGTCGGTCAGGCGGTTATTGTCCAACAAGGTTTGGTACTGGGTATGGAAGGTATCGAAGGAACCGGAGAGCTCATCCGTCGTTGCGGAGCATACCAACGCAAAGGTGAGGGGGGTGTGTTGGTTAAAATTCGTAAACCGCAGCAGGATATGAGAATTGACTTGCCGACCATAGGTGACAGAACTATTATCGCCGCCAAAGAGGCTGGATTAAGCGGTGTCGCGCTGCATGCCGGCAACGGATTGATTGCCAACGAGGCCGAAACCATCAAGTTAGCTGATAAATATGGTCTTTTTATTATGGGGATTAACCCGGCGAATTATCAGGGAGATTGTAAATGAAAATTTATCTGATAGCCGGAGAGCCTTCGGGAGATTTGCTTGGCTCACGATTCATGAAAGCCATGCAAGCTAAAAATCCGAATGTAGAATTTGTCGGTGTGGGCGGGGAGAGTATGGAAAGCGCCGGGCTGAAATCTTTGTTTGATATCTCAGATTTAGCCGTCATGGGCTTGGCAGAGGTTATTCCCAGCATTCCAAAAATTCTTAAACTGATAAAGAAGACGGTGCAAGATGTAGAAAATCAAAAACCGGACATCATCATGACTATTGACAGTTGGAGTTTTGCCGCCCGTGTGCAAAAAAAGATTCGTCGTAAAAAATTAGGCATACCGCAAGTTCATTATGTAGCACCGCAAGTTTGGGCTTGGAAGAAAAAACGCGCCAAAACGATGTATAAATATGTAGATTTGTTGCTGACATTACTTCCGCAAGAACCGAAATATTTTATTCCCTACAAGCTGGAGGCGGTATGTGTCGGGCATCCGGTTATTGAGAGTCAGGTTGTTCACGGCAATGTGGAGGCATTTCGGCAAAAGTTCAAAATTTCCGCTGATAAAAAGATTATTTCAATTTTGCCGGGGTCAAGACATAACGAAGTCGCAGCACTTTTTCCTATCTTTTTGGAGGGAGCAAAACAATTATTAGAAAGAAATCCGCAACTGCATTTTGTGGTTCCGACAGTTAAAACTGTTGCCGCCAGAGTACAAAAAATGTGTGCTGACAGTGCCTTGCCATTGACGATTGTTGAAAATGAACAAGACCGCTATGATGCGTTTAAGGCTTCATCTGCCGCGATAGCAGCCTCCGGAACAGTCGCCTTGGAACTGGCAATAGCGAATGTCCCGCATATAATCGGTTACAAAGTCTCTCCCTTAACCGGCTGGTTGGCAAAGAAATTTTTGCACATTCAGTTTGTCAACTTATCTAACATAATTTTGGGAAGAGAAATTATACCGGAGCTCCTGCAGGAAAGATGTATTCCTGTCAATATCAGCCTGTACATTGAGGGATTACTGAATCATGATGAATGGTATGATAAGCAAATGGACGGCTTCAAAAAAGTAAGAATGCTTTTAGGGCAGGGCGAACAAACCCCAAGCGAAAAAGCTTGTGATATTGTGTGTCGGCTGATTGAGAGAAAATAAATCAGAAAACGAAAAAAACTCTTGCATAATCATAAAATATTGGTTAAAAGAACACTAAATATTTGTGGCAGAGAATTTATGCTTGATTTTAAAAATAAATCGGCTATTACTATCTGTCGGAAATTTGGTTTAATAATAATTAATTGAGTAAAGAAAATGGCTACACCAAAACATAAAACATCTAAATCTCGTCGCAATATGCGTCGTTCTCATGATGCATTGAATGCTAATGCCTATCATGAATGCCCGAACTGTGGCGAGTTGAAGAGACCTCATAATGTATGCCCGTCTTGCGGTCATTATGACAAGCGTGAAGTTGTCGCTCAAAAAACAGCTGAAGAATAGGTTTAACACCGCTTAATTATTTTAAGCAAAGACTATTATGGAGCAGGTTTTGTCTGATAATCTGGTCATATCGATAGACGCAATGGGGGGAGACAATTCCCCCAGAGTCGTTATTGAGGGATTGGTTGAGGCATCACTCAAAAATCCCGATGTTCGTTTTCTGGTATATGGAGATGAGGGCAAAGTTAAGCCGCTCCTGAATAAGTATCCCCGCTTAAAGGAGAAGTGCGAGTTACGCCATGCCACGGAGGTTGTCCGTAATGAGGACAAACCCTCTCAGGTGATTCGTAACCGTAACACCAGTATGTATATGGCTATAGATGCCGTACGCCGTGGAGAGGCAAAAGCGATTGTTTCTGCCGGTAACACGGGGGCGCTCATGGCTATCTCAAAGCTTTCCCTTAAAACGATTCAAAAGATTCATCGCCCAGCGATTGTGACGATTATGCCGAGTATTGCCGGCAAGTATGTTATGCTTGATTTAGGAGCAAACACGGAGTGCGATGCGCTAAATTTGGCTGAGTTCGCCCTGATGGGGAATATTGTTGCCCAACATGCCTTGGGCATTGCCAGACCGCGTGTCGGTTTGCTCAATATCGGTGCTGAGGACATGAAGGGCAAAGAAGAGATCAAACAAGCCGCCCAAATCATCAAAAATTCGCATATGAACATTGAATTTGTCGGTTTCGTAGAGCCGCATGACTTGCCGTTCGGTAAGGCCGATGTCGTGGTTGCTGATGGTTTTACCGGTAACATTGCCCTTAAATCGATTGAAGGCGCCGCCAAATTGATTATGACTAAGATTAAGAATGCAATTAAGACTTCGCCGTTGGCGATTCTCGGCTTGCCGTTTATGATGGGAGTTAAATTAAAACTCAAAAAGAGTTTAGATCCGCGTTTATACAACGGAGCAATGTTTGTCGGGCTTAACGGCCTTTCTGTTAAAAGTCACGGCGGAACAGATGCCCTAGGTTATTCGGTTGCTGTCGGGCATGCCATTAGTATGGTGCGCCAAGACTTTGTGGCAACGATTCGCGAAGAACTGGAGCATGTTGATTTAGACGAATTATCACAGGAAATAATCTATGACGCTTATTAGATCCGAAATAGTAGGTTTTGGGCATTGTTTGCCGCAAAAGGTCTTAACCAACGACGACTTATCTCATATGGTTGATACCAATGATGAATGGATTCGGACACGTACCGGTATTTGCACACGCCACATATCTGAAGGCGAAACAACCTCGGACATTTCTTTCAAAGCGGCACAAATGGCATTAAAGTCGGCTTCTATGACAGCTCAAGATTTGGATATGATTATTGTCGCCACGGTGACACCTGATAACACGACACCGACGGTCGCCGCAAAATTATCAAAGCGTTTGGAAGCCAAATATGGGGCTATATGTATGGACATTTCTGCCGCCTGTTCGGGGTTTGTGTATGCACTGACTGTTGTCGACAATATGATCCGCCTCGGACAGATTAAAACAGCCCTTGTCATCGGAGCGGAGACACTATCGAACATTGTTGATTGGACAGACCGGAACACGTGTGTTCTATTTGGAGACGGTGCCGGTGCGGCGATTGTACGTGCAACCCAAGGCAATGGAACAGCGGAAGATACCGGAATTTTAGCAACGAAATTATATGCTGACGGCAGTCACTATGACAATTTAATAATTAATGGCGGTGTTTCCACGACCAGAACGGCCGGTTATGTAACGATGGATGGCAAAGAAGTATTCAAGTTTGCAGTGAATGCCCTCAGCCAGGCTGCTGAAACGGTTATGGAAATGGCAGGTGTCAGCAGTAAAGATGTGGACTTTGTTATACCGCACCAAGCCAATATCCGTATTATTGAAGGCGTCGGGAAAAAATTAAATCTGCCGGAAGAGAAAGTTATTGTCACGGTAGACCACCATGGTAATACGTCAGCTGCATCGATTCCTCTGGCATTGTCCGAGAATTATCATGCCGGACGGCTTAAGAAAGGTGATTTGGTCGTTTTGACGGCTATGGGAGCCGGCTTTACTTGGGGCGGTGCTCTCGTCCGTATTTAAAAAAGTTGTTTATATCTCAATCGGTGCTTGAGTTTAGCGCCGAAGTGGTATATTTCAAAGTCTATATTCAGAAATAACAAAGTTTTAAGGAAGGTAAAATGAAAACAATTACACGTGCTGATGTCGCTGAAACCATTTATGAAGAAATCGGATTGTCTCGCAAAGATTCAAACGATATCTTAGATATGATTTTGGATGAAATTACACAGGAATTAGTTCGCGGTAATGATGTAAAATTGAGTTCATTTGGGACATTTTCTTTGCGCGATAAAAAAGCACGTACCGGACGTAACCCTAAAACAGGTGTTGATGCCGTTATTACGCCGCGCCGCGTTATTTCTTTCAAACCGTCTCAAACCATGAGAAAAGAGATTAACGCCTAACAAGAACATATAGAGGGACTTCCATGGTCGTCAATAAATCAAAAGATGCATTTCGAACGATTGCTGAGGTTGCAGACGAGTTAGATGTTGCAACACATGTATTGCGCTTTTGGGAGACCAAGTTTCCGCAGATTCAGCCGATGAAACGCAACGGCGGTCGCCGTTATTACCGCCCTGATGATGTTGAACTTGTGCGTAAAATAAAATATTACTTATACGACAAGCGCTATACGATTGAAGGTGTTCAAAAAGTCCTGAAAGAAAAGGGGTTGAAAGCGATTTTGGGGGAAGAAATCCAGAAAGACTTTTTTGCTGAATCGCTGGAACAAATTGAATTGAGTGAGAAAAACAAGCAGTTACTGACAGATATTTCATCAGAGCTTAAGGCTTTATCTGCCGGATTGCAAAATACACTTGAGCAAGTCAAAGAAAATTGAACTTAAAGCGGGCAGGTTGGTAACCGGCCTGTTTTTATGTTGGGCTCAGAATGCCCGGTAATTAAACAAATATAATTATTCGGAGTTTCCCGACCTTGTTTTTATAAAAAGGAGATTATATTAGAGCAAAACGAAGGAGGGGAAATGCTGTATTGGACATATTTAATTATAGCATCTATATTTGAGGTTGGTTGGCCTTTTGGTCTGAAGATGGCAGATGTTTCTACAGCCAAAGTCAGTTGGATCGCATTTTCAATTGCAACGATGACCTTGAGCGGAATTTTTTTATTTTTGGCGCAGCGAGGGATAGCCATCGGGACAGCATATGCGGTTTGGAGCGGAATAGGGGCATCGTGCACATTTGTGATCGGAGTTTTGTTTTTTGCCGATACCTTTAATATGATGAGATTATTAGGAATAGTAATGATTGTAACAGGTGTAGTACTGCTGAAAATGGGACACTGAAAATGACAACATCTACAGATAAACCGGATTATCTTGGGCATCGCCAGCGCTTACGTGAACGCTTTGAGGTTGATGACGGCCGGAGTATGCCGGATTACGAATTGCTTGAGTTTTTATTGACGGCTTTTATTCCGAGGCGCGATGTCAAGCCGATTGCAAAACGTCTGCTCGCCAAATTCAAGGATTTGGCCGGTGTTTTTAGCGCTTCACGTTCGGAATTGGAAGAAGTTGATGGCATCAAAAGTGTTGCGTCTAACTATTTAAAAGCCATCCATACCAGCAATATACGTTCAAATTGGAGAACATTGCAAAGTGATGATGCGCCGATTATCTGTAAAACAGAGGTCTTAGAAGACTATTGTCGTAGTGCTATGGCGCACTTAGATATTGAAGAGTGTCGTTTACTTTATCTGAATACGAAAATGCAGTTGATTGGTGAGGAAATCCTGCAAAGAGGTACGATTAACCATGTGGCAATTCACCCGCGCGAGATTGTCAAACACGCTCTGCAACAAGGAGCGACATCGGTTATTATGGTGCATAATCATCCTTCCGGAGATGCCACACCCTCAAAAGCAGATATTGAATTAACCAGGCAGATTAATGTGGCTTTGCGTGCAATTGAGATAAATATGTTGGATCATATCATCGTTAGTAAAAACATGGTTTACAGCCTGAAGGCTCATCATTTATTCTAGAAAAGGGTCAAAAATGACGGAACAAGAAGATTTTTGTTTGAAAATTGTCAAAGATTACCCACAACCGGGGGTGAACTTTATTGATATAAACGGTCTGTTAGCGGAACCGCAAAGTTACCGCAAGGCAATAAATGCGTTTGTCGAGCAGATTAAAAAACAGGGAGGATGCCAAAGAACCGCAATCTTAGCTCCGGAATCTCGAGGATTTTTGTTTGCCTCAGCAGTGGCATATCAGAGCGGGTTGCCATTGGTCGCCGTCCGCAAAAAAGGGAAAGTACCGAACAAACCGTATCGTTTTCAAATTCAAAATGAGTATGATAGCTATGAAATGGAAATTGATAGCGATATTCTCGAACAGTTTGAAAATTACATTTATATAGATGATATTTTTGCCACCGGACAGACGCTGACCTGTATTGCGCAGGCATTATCGCATAAAGGCAAAAAAATTTGCCTCGCTTTGCATTTAACGGCGGTAGAAGGTCTGAAAGAAATACGTCAGGAAAATTCAGTTTTACAATCAATCCCGCACAAAGAAATCATTTAACCTATAAGACAACAAAAACCCTCGCCGATGAGTATGTCAACAAGGGGGTTTCAATGCTTATGAGCTATAATTAAATACCATTTACAGCACTATTTCCCCATTGTTTAACCGTATCCCAAGCACTTGTTTCAGGTTGTTGAACCTGAGGTGTATTGCCATCTGCGGGATAGGTGTCATAGTTTGTTGCCTGTTTTCAATATTGCTTCCAATATTAGACGTTCCAAAGCCATAGTTGTTATCAGCGGAACTTCCCCAGAAATTTGTTGTGTACTGAGGATAGGCGATAACATAACAGTTCTTATTTTTCGATGATGATTATTGCTTTTTTGCAAAAATATGCTATATTTAATCTACCCTTAAGGTATTTTCCTCCAATGAGAATGAAATAGGATAATCGCTCATTGCGTATCTTTAAATGGTCAGACTCATCATTTAAAGGACAGGAAAAGAAGAAGCCCTCTTGCGAGGGCTTCTTTTATTTTCTGGAATAATACATGGAAGATACTGTTTGACCATATTGTGTAGGAGAAGTAACTATTTTTATTTCCCCATTTGGTTTCTGAATTTTATACACATTTTGCCCATATAAATTTGTCTCAATAGGTTGCTGTTTAATATACTTTGGAATTTGAGTTACTTCATTTCTTGGCATTTCATGTCTGTATATAATTTTATCAAGTCCATAATTCTGAACAGTTCCTGTCTCTCTTCCTAGAGGTCTCCCATGAACAATTACATTTCCATTATCACCTAATATTGCTTCACCACGTTGCAAAACGACAGGCTCTCCGGCGTGATTCTTCATTGTTGCAATAATATCTGTTCCATTTCCTTGAAGTGGGTCATCCAATAATTTATTATATTTACTACCAATTTTATAACTATTATACGCCATTTGAGCCGGCTCATAAGCGGCTTTACCAATAGCTCCGGTACTTAGCCCGCCACTACCATACTCAACTATTTGTCCAGTTGTCCTGGCAATATCTCCTTGACCTTGGGCATCTTTAAGTTTCAGATACTCATTCATTTGTGTATCAATTCCTAATTTATTGCCCAACCAATCAAGTCCGCCGAAGGTTGCTCCATTGATAGCCCTGTTTGCACCATAGAGAGTATCTAATCCGCTCATAAGCAAGCTATTTTCTGCATTGCGTTTATTTTGGTCGGCCCAAACGTCAGGTTGTTGTTGAACCTGAGGTGTGCTGGGTTGTGTTTTCATCTGCGGGATAGGTGTCATGGTTTGTTGTCTGTTTTCAATATTGCTTCCGATATTAGACGTTCCAAAGCCATAGTTGTTATCCGCAGAATTTCCCCAGAAATTGGTTGTATATTGCGGATAGCTTGTGATGCCTTGATTATTATATTGTTTCATCAGGTCATTTTCTCTGTTAATTCGTGCCGTTTGATATTGTATTTCATCACGCGAAAGTAAAACCCGAGTGGTCAACACCATAGGTATCAACCCTATTGCCGTTGCTCTCATACCCAAACGGCGAGGTATACTGTTTATAAAAAGACATGATTTTTCTCCTTTCTATTTCTTATTTCTTGCAAAATTAAAAGCTCGCCATTCCTGACGAGCTTTTCTTCTGTGATTTCTTTACTGTTACTTTTATATATTTATAAAGTATTCTCTAAAATCATCAATTGCTTGGCTAACTCTAACCATATTTTCTTTGTCTGTACGCAAATTATTTGCTTTAACCATTAATTCCCCTAAAACAGAACAACCGGCACAAGGTGTATCTATTTCTTCGTTAAATATCGTCGTAAACTTCATTTTATCATCTTCTTTCTTCGTATATGATTCTAAAAAACAAAAAATATCTTAGTTACTAGAAAACTTAGTAACAAAGTAATAAGCAATATTGCGATTAAAGTATAAATAACTTGTATTATTCTGAAAATGCTGGAAAGAACTATATTTTGTTTCTTTAGTCGATTATGATTCCATAGATAAATAATAGCAAAAAAGAAAAAAATTCTGTTTAAAGTCAATGGAATTATAAAAAAATCTGTTTTTTCTATTATACCTGACATTATTATAAAAATATCCAGAGCAAAAACAGATCCAATAATAAACAAGAATGAAAATATTACGTTTTTCCAAAATTGTTTATTTATCTCATACCAAAACCAATTTCCAAACCACATTTTTTGTAATATTAAAGGAATGAAAAGACCAACATAAATCATTGATCCCCACGCTTTTATAACTAAAGGTAAAAACAAAGAAGATACAAATAAAATGGCAGATACCAAAATTTTTACTAAATACATATTCACCCCTATTAAAATACATAAAAAGAAACGCATAAATTGTCAATAATTTATGCGTTTCTTAATAGGTTTATTTTTCAAAATTTATATGGTTATACAATAAGACATCACATAAATCCGGTAAATTATATTTTCCTACTGTGTAACCAAATGCAGATCCTATAAAATCATTTTTTAGATCTTTTGCAGCATCCCCTAATACACCTAGTGCACCACCATAGGCTTTTCTTTTTTGAGGATCCATTAATTTATCTTTTGTATCTTGAATTTCTTTATATATACCACCACCTAAAGTTTCTAGCGTAGCTAATGGTCCTCCGGTAGAACCGACACAACTTACATATTGATGCTTGTTGACATCAGAAATAGGAAGTGAAGCTATCCTATCTTTAGCTTTAATTGCTTGTTGTACAGAAGGTTCTGCATATTGCATTCCTAAGCCATATAAACCTTCATTTTTATAAGTATTATATGCATCAGATATACTATTTTGTAGCTGACTTGTCGTCTGCATATTTTCAATATTGCTTCCGATATTAGACGTTCCAAAACCATAGTTATTATCTGAAGAACTTCCCCAGAAGTTGGTTGTGTATTGCGGATAGTTAGTTATGCCCTGATTATTCATCTGTGTCATCAGGTCATTTTCTCGGTTAATCCGTTATTATACCTAATAAAGCAGAAAGGGTAAGAAAGCTTTCTTGCCCTTTCTACTTTAATTACTAATTTTGATTAATCTATGTATCGTTTACAAATTTCTAACGATTCTCCATCTGCAACACATTGTTCAATAATGCGTTTAGAATCATAATGATCATAGATTAGAAATAGAGCAATCAAGACACAGACTAACACCAAAAGTATAATAAAGATTTTTATTAATCTCTTAATAATATTTTTTAATATACCTTTGTATGAGCTCATCACAATCTCCATTTGGATATTTACTGCCTAATAGTCGTCCTATTTGATTAGCATATTGATCGCCTTGGCTATTGTCAAGAGTGTTTGCTCCCGTTGTTGTATCATAAAATTCTCTAACATCAGAAGCTAATTTTGCAACATCTGCTCCTCCTTTTCCATATTGAGAGGCATAGCAATTCATTAAAGCGTGCTTATACTTATCTGTTACTTTCAAATCTTTTAATGGAAAATAATTGTTTACAAGATTTGTCGTTCCATTAATAGCAGATGCTGTATAATCTATAAGGCCTTGATTCTTAGGATTATAATCTCCTTCAATTTTTACAACATCATCATAGACTTTTTTTCCATCAGAAGCAGATTCCCATATTCTTGGCTGAATCTGCGGTTGACTTGACGTCTGCATATTCTCAATATTGTTTCCAATATTAGACGTTCCAAAACCATAGTTATTATCTGAAGAACTTCCCCAGAAATTTGTTGTGTACTGCGGATAATTTTCAGTGATGCCCTGATTATTCATCTGTGTCATCAGGTCGTTTTCTCGGTTAATCCGCGCCGTTTGATACTGTAATTCATCTCGCGTTGTAAATCCCGAGTGGTCGACACCGTAAGTGTCAATCGGATTGCCGTTGCTCACATACCCCAACGGCGAAGTATACTGTTTATAAAAAGACATGTTTTTTCTCCTTTGTTAACAATTAAATTAAACAGCATATTGTTATTACCACAAAGGAGAAAACCCGTCTATGACCCACATCAGGCACCTTTTTAACTATATCATGCAGAAGCTTTTTTGAATTCTCTGTTATTGGCTTGGGCTAAAGACCTGAGCTTATTTTCAAGATTTGTATTTTTATATATTTTTAAGAAAATATCTTACAAAATCACTGGCGATTAAAACTTTTCCATGTTTTTGATACTCAATGAACTTCTTATGTTGTACTTTCTTAAAGTATTCTCTGAACGGAATATATTTTTCATCTTTAATCGAGGCTCTTCTTTTGGCTTCTTTTCGTCGATCAAGTGATATAATCGTTTCAATGCTTGTCGCACGCATATCCGCCCAATCTTTTCTAGCCTCGGTCAGCATTTGGGTTGCCCATTTTATTACTTCCGGTTGTAACTCTTTATGATGCCGGAGCAAATAGCTTAGTTTTCGCTCATCTTCAAGCGGAATTATTTCTTGTTCATCAGTCATAACACATCTCCATAAATACATAACATTTTGTAATAATATGGGGCATGAAAGGGACTTTCGCAAGTGGACAACAAAAAAAACAAGAGGTTACATTAAAAAATGCAACCTCTCTCCAAATTGATGAGCCCGACTAAGATTGGCGCGCTACGCTTGCCGTTTCGTCGTCACAAGAGCGGCGATACTCCCGTCTCGCCTGTTCCTCCTTGTTGAACCCATTTCTCATGGTTTCAAATCCAACGGTTTCACGATTTTAATAAAAAAACCGCCCATAAAGGACGGCTTTTTTATTAAAATGGTGAGCCCGACGGATGGCCGACATAAAAAGTGCTGTAATGCACTTTTTATGAGGAGACACAATGAGACTTGCTTTTGTAAGCGAGTGAAGACGAAGCGACACAAAAGCTTTAGTCGGAATTGAACGAACCTTTAGGTTCGAAGCCCGCCGCTGATTAGATAAACAAAAACCGCCCATAAAGGACGGCTTTTTTATTAAATTGGTGAGCCCGACGGGATTCGAACCCATGACCCTTTGATTAAAAGTCAAATGCTCTACCGACTGAGCTACGAGCCCACAGTATGTCTTGCGACAACGAGGGTATGTATATAAGATAAAAACGGCTTAGTCAATAGAAAAAAATAAAAAAATAAAAAAAATTAAAAATGTAATGGATTTGTTAATAATTATGTGCTAATGTCTAACAAAATTCTAATGAAACAGAGGTGCGTAATGAGTAATAATGATACAGCCCAAGAAGGCAGATACGATATTTTGCAGAATGCAGCGGGTGAAATCCTGATTATCATCAAATATCATGAAGGTGGTCCGGAGAATCCTCGGCTTGTCTATGATGGTGGGGAGACGGCTTTGTTATACCGCAGTCGGGAGAGCGCCGTATTGTTAGAAGCAATCAATGCCAAGGCGCGCACACCGCTGAAATCGGTTGATGAAGTCTTGATGGTAGAGGTTGAAAATGATGATGTTGCCCGTGAATACAAAGTTCCGGTCCGCATTATTAAGAGTTTGGAAGCTGTATACTGATAAAATGGAAGTTATACACAGTAGCGAATGAATATGGGCTTTAAATGCCCATATTTTTTGTTATATTAACAAAAAATATAATAAGGAAACCACGATATGATTATCTCTTTATTCTTTTACTTACTGCTTATGGGCGGTGTTGCAGTGATTTATCGTGGAATTCGCTTTCAAAAAATACTGTCTCTAGGAACTTGCATCGCGGCACTGGGGCTGGCGATTTGGTTTGCTTGGGCAGGATATCATCAAATATTTGATAAGTACAGCTATGCATGGCTGACATCCAAAAGTTATCCTGTCAACCTCGATTTTTTTGCCCAATCAAGCACATATGGAGCAGTGTTAGTGCCATTGGCGTTAACATTGCTGGCTATGATATATACGTTTTCAGACCATATGGAGAAGTATAAATTTTTTCTCAATGGCTTATACCTGCTTAATTTAACAGCCTTAATTTTAATGTTATGTGCTCATAATAATTTGCAGACATTGTTAGGAGCTTGCTTTATCGATGTTATCGGATTCTGCGCA
Source organism: uncultured Rhodospirillales bacterium (assembly GCA_902778645.1). GTDB lineage: Bacteria > Pseudomonadota > Alphaproteobacteria > RF32 > CAG-239 > Scatocola. The sequence continues at coordinate 29,836 of CACYYO010000023.1, forward strand.
ATCAATAATGTTCAGGCGCGGCGGCGCTATATTTTCTATAATTTACTGACGGATACGGCACTTTTTGTTGCATTTGCCATATTATGGGGAGAATGTCATACCAATATCATAACGCAGTTGTCACAATGTCATTCATCCAATCGCGAGTTAGCCTTAAGCGCCATCATGGCGGCAGCTTTTATCAAGATAGGTCTGTTTCCTTTTCAGGGCTACATATTGCCGGCAGCTGTTTTGAATGAAAGTCGCCGCGCCTTGCTGAGTTACTTGTCCACACCATTGTCCGGCTTTATCATTTTATATCAATTCCAACCGCAATTTTTGAATGTTTTAAGCGATTCGCCATGGCTGACCACCGCAAGTTTACTCTCAATAATCTGGGGAACAATAGGTGCCGTGTTGATGAAACATGTAGCAGATAAGAAGCTCTACATAAACTTAGTGTTTTACGGATTAGCGTATGATATCATAGCGGAGTTTGGCGGACAATATATGCGGATTATAGCGATGTTGTGGGGATTGCACATACTCTTGAGCTATAGTTTGGCATATACCCGAAAAAACGCATGGGCATCAACGGCAACGATATTAATAATCTTTGCCGCAATAATGTTGGAAACAAACCTGTTACCGCAAAACACCATAATCTGGAGTTACCGAGTGGGAATATTGCTTGCACTTGGCGTTACCGGAAGCCAAATTCACAGCCAAGCGCGAGAAGAAAACAGTTTATTCAACTTGGGCATGACAAGCATGGCCGCAGCGGTAGTGATTAGTCGGTTTCCGGAATATTCCCCAAATGATGCGTATTTATTGCTTGCGTTAGGAATTCTGCTTGCGCTTCGCCCCTATCGCTGGTTGCAAAAAAGTTACAATTCATCAGCCCTACAAACCGCAGATATTTTATCAAAGACATTATATATCATTTTTGCCGGCCCCCTGCATTTTTTAGGGCGTGTTTTATGGTTAACGGTTGACTTTGTCATCATTGAAAGAACAATTCTAAACTCGTTGACCAAGATAAATGAGTGGTTTGCAAGCTTACTTAAAAAATTCCATACACCGAGTATATGGAATAGTTTGATCTTTGCTGTATTGGGAGGCATTATTCTCGTGTATGGTGTGGTAAGGGGGACTAATTTATGGAAATAACAGCCTCGATTCTTCCTGTTCTGATTTTGCTTCCTTTTTTGGGCTTTGTGTTCATTTTAATGGTCCAAAACAATCATCGCTATGTTTGCCGAAATATCATTGCGGTGGCAGAATTTACCGTGTTAATAAACATATTGATGCTGTGGTGCTTTTTTTCCAAACTTGATTTAACTAAAAAAGGGTTACAATTCACATCAACCTATTTGTGGACACAATCACCGAGAATAGAAATCGGCCTAGGAATAGATATTTTCTCTTTAATGATTTTGTTGGCGGTTCATATGGTGATGGTGGTCGGATTACCGTTTTTATACCGCTCAACACATCCCAAAAGGCTGGGAAGTGTCAGTATGTTGCTGCTGAGCATTTTTTGCGGTCTTTTACTCTCTGCAGATATTTTTTCTTTTTATATCTGCTTTACGGCAATGCCGATAATATTGATATTGCTCATGAGCGGTAATGGTGAAGTTCGTAAATCTAACTTATTGTCACGCTTTTTTATCTATAATTTTATGGGCGGTGTAATTTTACTTCTGGCTGTATGTGCTCTCTATTATTGTCAACAGGATGGGCAGATTATCTTGTTAAATCGGGTTGCACGTTTGAATTTACCGCGAGCATACGAATATTGGATATGGAGCGGAATTTTTATTGCGTTGCTGTCCCGTGTACCGATATGGCCGTTTCATTACTGGATTTCGAGTGTGACAACATCTGTGCAAAATCCGTTGGTGTTTTTAATATTAAATTTATTTCCGTTGACAGGTATATACGGATTAGTTCGTTTTTGCCCCAAAGCCGTACCGGAAAGCGTTGGCTATTTATTGATTGTTTTAGAGATTATTGCCGCGATAAGCATGTTATTTATCGCTTTGATCGGCTTAATTAACAAAGATTATCGCTACAAACTGTTTTCATTTATGACGGTGTACTATATTATTTTTCTGCAAGGGGCATTGTTGCCGACCGGACGAATTTTGCTGAACATCGGCTACTCTTTATTTGCATTTTTAGTGATTGTGTCAGCGCTGGAGGTTATATCGGCATACGTCCGGGAGGAACAAGAAAAAAATGATTTATACCTGCGAGGGATCTTGTGTCAAACGCCGAGACTGTCATTTTTATATTCATTCTTTACGTTGGCGGCAGTAGGTTTTCCACTTTCGGCGCTCTTTGTAAATAATTTTGTTATTTTATCCTATTTGTTTAGCTATAATTACAATATGGGGTTG
>CACYYO010000024.1 GCA_902778645.1 uncultured Rhodospirillales bacterium
TAATTTCGCTGTGCTTCGATTACTCTCGCTTGCTCAATAAGAAAACTTCGCCTGTCGTTAAAAATTGCTCATTAAAGAGCAATTTTTTGCCTCCAGCCTAGAGGTGGCTTTTTTGTTACATTAGTTTATGTATATCATATTCGTCATAGCCTTCGTAATAATAGCTGATATCAATACCTTTCATAAATATTTCGCGCTCGTTGATTTTGTTCGTCAGCGCATTTTGAAAAAGGTGCTTTATCTCTATATCTTTTATCGGGCTGCGCTCCATTGCGGACAAATAATCTTCCTTATCAATCTTATCCCAATTCACAACCATTTTCAGCTCTTTTTTGAAGATTAAATCGAGCCAAATTCTGGTGGCACGTCCATTGCCTTCTCTAAAAGGATGGGCGATGTTCATCTCTACATATTTTTCAACGATTTCATCAAAAGTGGATTGCGGCATTTTTTCTATATTTTCTAGTGCTTGTTCCAGATACATCACCGGTGCAAAACGAAAATTTCCCTTTGAAATATTTACATCGCGAATTTGCCCTGCAAAATCATAAATATCTTCAAACAGAAACTTATGTATTTGTTTTAGTCCTTCAACAGTACCGGCTTTTATGGTATCAATTTTGCCACTGTCAAAAAACAGAACAGCTTTTTCTTTGCTTATTTTTTCTTCTTTTTTATTAAGCTCAATCTGGTTTGTGATGTTTAATTTATTCTTTAATACCATGTTTATTCCTTATATTTGCAATACACTTGATTTTAATCGTAAAAAACAAAAAGACAACTAAATTTTTATAAGCTGTCATTCGATTTCAGCGGCACCATTAACAAGAAAATTTCTTGCTTATTTGCCTTGGGTTAGTCATAGAATATTTCATGTGTGCTTGACAAAGTGTTTCCATTTGCTATAGTGCTTTTGCAAATGTGATTATTCCTAAATTATTAACTAAAAAACACGCTTATGTTCACTCTTACCTGTTATGCCATTATTGCAGCGGTAACTGCCGGTGGCGTTGGTGTCGTTTGGTGGGGCTGTTCTCGTGATGACAAGAAAAAAGAAGGTAAGTCTTCCGAGAGTTCCTACGAGCGCCCTCTTTCTTTAGAAAGAGAAGATATGACAACATATCCTTGAAAATAAAAACCAGCTTTTGATAAGCTGGTTTTTATTTTAGTTCAAATGTTCTTGATTATTCTCATCTTCTTTTGCTGTCTGCTTTTCATCACCGGTAAAGGCTTTTTTGACGCTGCCGGCGACGTTTTTGGTCCCTTCCCAAAGGTCTTCTGTGACACTTTTGGTTCCTTCCCAAACATCTTCTGTGACTTCTTTGGTTTTACCCCAGAAGCTTTTTTCCTCACTCATGAGTTCCTCCTTCATTTGTTTTCTTACACAAATAAAGAAATATTGTCGGCTTATATTTTTTCAAGATGGCAGGATTGGTTATTCCCGATGATAAGGGTGTCCTTCGATAATTTTTTGGATACGATAAATTTGCTCGCTTAAAACCGCGCGCATCAGCATATGTGGCAGAGTCAATTTTCCAAAAGAAAGCAACAAATCTGCCTTATCACGGGTTGTTTGCAAATGTCCGTCTGCCCCACCGATTAGAAAGCACAGTTCCGAACACCCGTCTAATTGCCAATTTTGGATTTTTTTTGCTAACTCAAGGCTTTTCATATTTTCGCCACGTTCGTCTAAAACAATGATTTTTGCCCCAACAGGGATATGGCTTTGCAAAAACTCAGCCTCTTCTGCCTGTGTCGCATTATCTTTCTCTTTAATTTGTATATGCCAAGAGGAGCGCTTGACGTATTCATCAATAATCTGCGCTTCGGGAGATTTGGGCTTGCATTTACCGATAGCTAAAATTGTAACTTTCATAATTAGATGGTCATCTGCATAATTTCTTTATAGGCTTTAATCGCTGTATCGCGGACAGCAACAACCGTCTCTAATGCAACCTCAGCGTTGGAAACCGCCAAAACAACATCTTGGATATCCGCTTTGCCGATAATGCCGGCAAGTGAGGCTTGCTCTGCATCTTTGGTCATTTTTTCGGTTTCACTGACAGCCGTTTTAACCATGGTTTGAAAGGTCTCTTTCGGGGTATCATTTTGTGCGGAAGTAATGGTCGTTGCCTGTGCGGCATTACCAATCCGAGACAGAGCTTGTTGGTAAGCATTCAAAGCACTTGAAATATTGTTCATCTCTTAACTCCTTACTTCAAAATATCCAAAACACGTGTGTTCATATCTCGCGCGGTCTTCATCATATTCAAATTGGCGTCATAACTGCGCTGCGCCTCTTTCATGTCCATCATCTCGATTAAAGGATTGACATTGGGTAATGTTACGTAGCCTTGAGCATCGGCTGCCGGATGGTTCGGATCATATTTTTTAGGCAACTCAGAATTATCTGTCTGAACACTCGATACTTTAACCTTATGCGCACCAGTCTCGGCATCGACATAATCCTTAAAAGTAACAACCTGGCGACGATAGGGCAACTCTCCGGGGTGTGTCCCGACAGAATCGGCATTTGCCATATTCTCAGCAATGACACGCAATCTTTCAGACTGCGCTTTCATCCCTGAAACGGCGATATCCGCACTAATTGATAAGTTCCCTGCCATCGATTATTCCTCTAGCTGTTAATCTTGGTGTTGGCGGTCTGCAACATTGCTTTATACTTGTTATAAATCGTCAAGATCCGCTCGTGTTCACTTTTGACTTTACTGGCCTCATTGAGTTGATCCTCAATATTGACACCGTTCCCGTCAATTGTCAGTGCTGTATCCGGTTTGGGGGTATAAACCTTATACATACCGCCCTGAACCGGAGCTGATGCCATGTGTTTCGGGTTGGTCACCGTCATCTTGAGCGGGGCAGACATACTGTTTTTGACCAGACCGGCAAAGTCAGGCTCTTCAACATCCTGCGATATATACCCCGGAGTGTCAGCATTGGCAATATTAGCCGCAATGACCTTTTGCCTTTCCGACAAGTAGTCAAGCCGATTTTTTGCTATATTGACAAGGGATAAGTTAAACAAATCCATCGCCATATTCTCCTTGAGGTTATTTATTCTCTACCTAAGAAAATGCAAGTTATATGCCAAAATATATTGCATTTTCAAAATCATGCATTACAATTAGCGTTCAAAAGAGGCTCTTACAATGCTTGATGATAATGATAAACCAAATCTCGACCAATACAACGACGATGACGCGTTATCCCCAGAATATGCTGTCGCGTTGGGGTATGATATGGACAAAGACAGTGCCCCGAAAGTTGTTGCCAAAGGTCAGGGGCATATTGCCAAAAAGATTGTGCAAATCGCTTTAGATGAGGGGATAGAAATTCATCAAGACGCTGATTTGTTGCAAATTTTGAAAGCCGTTGATATTGACAGTGAAATTCCCCTCGAGGCTTTTGGGGCCGTAGCTGAAATCATCTCTTATATTTACCGCGCTAACGGCAAAATGAAGGAGTAACTTTATATTTTCTGCAGTACGCAGATGAAAAAGCCGTCTGTGCCGCTCATCCGCGGATTTAGGTGCAACCGGTAGTCATCGGATACAGGATAAGCCCCGTTTAGTTTTTGCTCCCATAATGTACGCAAATTAAGAGGCTTTAGGTCAGGGTGGCGCGCCGTTATGGCGGCTATTATATTTTCGTTTTCATCGGGCAGAATCGAGCATGTAAAATAAACAATCCGTCCGCCGGAGCGCGTGTGGGCGTACGCTGTCTCCAAAATTTCCAATTGTGTTTTATTCAACTCTTCCAATTGCTTCGGTGTCAGTCTGAACTTTGCATCAGGAGCACGACGCCATGTGCCGCTCCCCGAACATGGGGCATCAACAATAAAGCGATTATAATCTTTATCTGTCAGCTCTTTAACGATGTTTATATTATTGATTTTCAATCGTTCTGCGCGATTTTTAATCGCCTCCAGACGGCCCCAGTTGATGTCATGAACGTCTATTCGTCCGCGATTGTCATTCAAAAAAGCTATGGTTAAAGTTTTACCACCGGCACCGCAACAATAATCTATCACCTTGTGTTCTGGGCGGACATCTGCCAGAATCGAGGCAATTTGCGAGGCCTCATCTTGTACCTCAACCTCCCCCTCCTCATATGCGACGCAATTGTGCAAATTCACTCGTTCCGACGAGCGCAACCCCAGCGGAGAATATTTGGTCGGGGAAAAGAAAAATCCTTCCTTTTGCAATTTTTTAATCATTACCTCTCTGGTATAGGCATTAATACGTAAATCCGCACTTGCCTGCTCGTTGAGGGCTTTCAGCAAATTCATATCTTTGATTTTGGCATATAGCCAATCCGGCGTTTCCGCCTCTACTGCTGCCGGATAAGGTTGTTCATTTTCGGTCTTCAACCACTCTCGTTCTTCTCGGCTCAGAGGAGAGAGAGCATACGGACTGTCAGAACACAGGACATCAAAATCCTCATGACGGAGAAAATAAAGCAGCATACAACGCGGCTCACAACTACCGGCATCAAATTCCAAGCGGCGGCGATGACGGATAATCTCCCAGACCGTTTCGGTAATAATTTTCCGGTCTTTTGAGCCGATATATTTACGTCCGCGCAAATAGGTATTGATAATGCTATCTGCCGGTTCTTTATTCTTAAAAATTTCAGATATCAGCTCTAATACAGCCTGATATTGTGCGCCTTTTTGCATTTGTTCCTCGTTATTTTTTATATTTTAGGCATAAAAAAACCCAAAAGCAAGCATGCTTTTGAGTTTTTTTATCCTTACTTTTTGTAGCGGCGGAACCAACGGCTGCTTCTGCAGTATCCTGCAGGTCCTGCCTCATCAAAATCCCAATATTCTCTGATTTCGCGCCAGAGCACCATGTGGTGAGGACGGCACAGGTAGACACTGAAGGTCTTGATTCTTTTGTTGTCTGAGCGCAGGTAGCGCCCCTTGCGCCACAGGTAGATACGCCCATATTGCACTCTCTTGGCATACGGATCATACTCCATCTCCCCTGAATGGGGCTTATAGACATATGCTCCCTCGCCCCAGAGGAAGATGAACCATCTTGGCAAACCCTCGTTTACCAAGACGCAGATTGTTTCTACACTTCCCTGCAACTTGGCGGGGAAAATGGCGAAAATGTCTTTTGCATTGATGACACGCTTGCTGAGCAATGCACTGTCATCTACTTTTAGTATCTGTTCCATAATATAAAAAATAATTGGTTTGTGGTTAAACGCTATTCCCAATTGAAAATTTTGTCAACATTTTCTTTAACATATTTTTTCAAAAAAGTGTAACACAATACCGCTTGACAAAGAAAACAGGTATGTTAATATAATTATTACTTATTCTATTCTTTGAAAGGGTAACCCGATGAAAAAACGATATTTACTCTGCTCTACATTAATGATTTCCTGTCTGCTGGGGATGAACTCAGCATCAGCCGCTACAACTTCGCTTGGTGAAGATGGCCCTGGCTGGGGAACACAGTCGAGTGATACCCCTGGTACAGAATTCAATCAGGAAGATACAGGAAGTAATTGTGCTCAGTATCCTCTTATAATCGCTGATGCAAATATCGGGACGTATAAGGAGTGCACAAATGAGTCTGGCACATACTACTGTTACACAAGTTGTCATGAAGAGAATGGTTATGTTCATGATGGTGGGTGCAATTGTGGTCCTCAAAACTGCGGTGGTTACACCTATCCGACAGCAGGTATACCGGGGTGTTTAGGTGTTGACGCCTGCACCTCACCACAAGGGGGAACAAAGTACAAATGTGTAGAGTGCGACAGTGGTTGGAGACTGAATAATAATGGCGGATGTGCACCAAAAGAATGTAATAAAGAAGTGTTTCCTTTCAGTGCGATTCCTGATTCCTGTATCAAAGAAACGGTTAAAGAATGTCCGGAACATACACTAACATCAGATTTACTCAACTACACAACCAAGATTTGGTATGGCTGTGTTGACTGTAAAGATGGTTGGCATTCGGATAAAAAAGGTGGTTGTGATATAGATACGTGTGATGAGACCTTTAATTTGGATGAATGCCCTGTCAACGCAGAATGTGACGCATGCAAGATTGGCTCTGCCCTCACAAAATATAAGTTTAAGAACTGTAAACCAGAATATGAACCCGATGAGAATGGTAAGTGTGTTAAAAATGATGAACCAGACGAACCTGCATCGGATGATAATAGCAAAAATTGTGAAATCGGAGATATCTATTATGCCGATGATAGCTGCAGCTCGGATGTGATTGAAGGCAAGATGCCAATCGGTGTGGTTTATGATACCGAGAAAAGACTGGTTATGGCCTTGGAACACAGAAGTTTACCGTTTGGGGTAAGTCATGTTGTCGGTTCGGCCCAATTTCTTAACATTATAGAATCCGGGCATTCTACAGCTACGGGAGATATTGAATCAGGTATAGATTGTAAGGCTAATCCTTGGATTCATGAAGGATATATGGATCCGGTTTGTGATGCGGATGGGCAAGCCAATACGGATAACATCATGAAAGTGTCTCGTGAAAGGGGGGAGGTCCGTAAGGCAGCGTTTTATTGTGCGCGTTTACCGATCGGCGGTAAAAAATGGTATTTACCGGCTCCGGGGGAGATGCTCACTTGGGTAAGAGATAAAGATATTTTAACACCGCAATTGGAAAAAGCAGGTTTTCAGAAACAGAAGTTAATGGCAGGAGAAGGTCATGTCAAGGTAACAAAAGAAGTGCGCATCCTTAATGATGGGATAGTCTCGTTGCAAAATCAAGGTTGTAAGATTAGTAATATAATCCCTGATGAAATTGATCCGGATACAATATCGACGGCAACCGTAACTTGTGAAGGTGATATTACGGCAAAAAGTCGCAAGTATGGGAATGAAACAACAAAACCGGCTAATGATTATATGCTAGAAACCTATGATTATGGGAACGCTCTGGAATACATGACCTCTTCCGTTGTGGGAATAGATAAGTATTTACTGCTGTTTGTTAATGGATTTTCCAGCTTGCCGAAATATTATGCTTCCTTTACCCGCTGTATCTTTAAATATTAATCAATGAGGAGAATTACCATGAAACATTTAATAACAGCTTTAAGTTCTTGTTCAATACTTTCTCTAATGCTTACGGCAGGGACGGTTCAGGCGGCAACCTGTGAGGTTGGGGATATCTACTATAATGATGATACCTGCAGTAAAACATATCAGGCAGATAAAATTCCGTTAGGTGTTGTCTTTAATGCACAGAAACATCTGGTCTTAGGACGGTATTTTTATGAGATTCCCTCTTTTAATAAAATGAATATGGGGTTGGTAAAGTCCTCAACAATATGTAGTATGCTATCTCTGGGTGGCAAAAAATGGCGACAGGCGACTACTGAAGAGATTGGGAGTTGGTTCAGATCGTATGCAGCAATTGAGCGTGGGTTGATTATTGCCGATGGCAGTGAATTTATTCTCCAAGCTTATGGTGAAGATACCGCAGGGCACGGAATAGATGAAAGTTTTGCCGGCGATACTTGGGCAAAAAAGAATTGGGGATATCCACAACCCTTCCATGCCATTTATAACAACTATGTTGAGGCGGTTGGCGCACAAAAAGGTTATAAAAAGCTCGGAGATCTGCCTGTTTCGGAAACCGCTGAATCTTATATGTATGGACCCGTATATAATACTATGTATGCTGAAGTCAATGGTCTTCTGAACTATTCACCATGTTATTTCGGTTCTGATGGGAAAGCTTGTTTTGATGAAGGTTATAGACTGACAACAAAATATGGTGGTGGGCTTGGCGGTGTCCGTTGTATTTTTGAATATTAGAACAATATCATATAAAAATAGAAGTAATCGCCTCTGTTCCTGCAAAAAAACTTAGTTTTTCTGACAATAGAAAATACATAGTTATCAATTTTGTCGCATTTCTATTTTGGAAGAACATATTTTCTTTAACTTTTCTTTAAAAATATTCATATATGTTAGTGTCAGGAGGAGAAGGTGAAAAAATATCCGTTTTATATTGTTATGGTCATATGCGGAATCGCTCATTCGGCGATTGCCGGTGATGAGTATGCACGTTGTCTCGATTTAAATTATCAAACAAACGGCGGACTAATCAAGTGTGCCGATGATGAAACCGAACGGTTGATGGCTGAACTCGACAAGCGCTATGATATTATTGCTCATCACAAATTTTTCCGCTCATGGAATGGAGGCACTCGTTCTTTTGATGGTCTTAAACAAGCCTGGCTTAAGTATCGCGATGACTTTTGTAATCTCCAAGGATACAGCATCACCCATGGGGGCGAAACTTATGGCGATGTGACCGCTGCGCGCTGCAGACTCAGTGAAACAATCCGTTTTCGTGAAGAATTGGAAATACTGGTCAAAAACTACCAAAAAACACTCAAAAAGTAACTTACAACGGGCAGAAATTATAATTTTCCTGTTTGCGTTTTTTTAAGATACTCAGCTTATCACTGACAATGCCGGTGTCTTTTCCGGTTTGAGCCAGGCGCTCATACATACGCTCAATTTCTTTTTCAAGGTATGCTCGCTCTATATCGTTAGCTAATTCCTGACGCTCTTCAGATGTGCCGTGATAACTGTTATCTTTGATTTTATCACACAAATCATCAACCGTGCAATCCGGACCGGTGTTCTTCACAAAATAAGGTAATTCATAGATTAATTGGCGCGTTGAAGCATAGACTTCCTGTGTCGTATTGCCTTTGCGGTAACGTTTTTTGAGCATGCGGAAAACAATGCCGAGCTCTTCGCTGTTGTCAACCACAATAAAAGGCATCGGATCGGCAAAACCTTCTGCAGACATTGATTTCAGGTACTCAACCAGGTGGTGAAAATAACCATTGATATTGTACAAAATGAACGGCTTTATCTGCAGAAAACCGTCTTGCATAGCAACACAATCATAAGCTAACTCATCAAGCGTTCCGACACCGCCGGGCGCAAAAACAATAAAATCAGCATTCAAGAGTTTGCGCTTTCTTTCCTCCAGCGTTTGAGCAACAATAACATCTTCTATCTGACCGAGAATTTCATCCGTCTCGTACAATCCATAGTATTCTTTGGTGGTTACCCCTTTGATTTTGTGTTTTATTCCGTCTTTTTTAGGACGCCAACAGTCCAAGACACCTTTAGCTACCGCCCCCATAATACCGGAACTTGATAAACCGAAATCAAGTTTGAACTCCATTGCGGCTATTTGCTGCCCCAGGCGGTAGGCCTCCTCAATATATATCTTGTTGTTCCCCGAACGAGCTCCACCGGCAACAAATACGCGCAGACCGTCTTCGGCATTTTCCTCAACAAATTTATCAACAACCTGTTGTGTGACACTCTCTTTTTTATCCATTACAGCTCCTCAATGTCTCCTTTGGCCTGGTTTGCATAGAACTCTGTTGTGAACTCCTGTAATGCATCGTTTGCTATTGCTTTTCTCAGACCACGCATCAACCTTTGATAATAAGCAATATTATGCCAAGTTAAAAGCATAACCGCAAGCACTTCATTGCACTTTTGCAAATGGTGAATATAGGCACGGCTATAATTTGTGCATAACGGGCAATTGCAGCCCTCTTCCAAAGGTCTGGGATCTTCCTTATGGCGAGCATTGCGGATATTAACCGTTCCATACTTGGTAAAGGCCTGTGATGTGCGTCCTGAGCGTGTCGGCATGACGCAGTCAAACATGTCAACGCCTCGTAAAACAGCTCCGACAATATCATCCGGTCTGCCAACTCCCATCAGGTATCTGGGCTTATCTTCAGGCAAGGACTGCGGGGCATAATCCAAAACCTCAAACATTTTCTCTTGCCCCTCTCCAACAGCCAAGCCACCGATTGCATAGCCGTCGAAACCGATCTCTTTTAGTTTTTCTGCCGAATAATCTCGTAAATCCTTATAAACGCATCCTTGTTGGATACCGAAAATCCCGTATCCGTCACGGTCTACAAAAGCGTCGCGGCTGCGTTTTGCCCAGCGCATCGAGCGCTCCATTGAGATTTTAGCCTCCTCATGGGTAGAGGGGAATGGTGTGCATTCATCCAGTGCCATGGTAATATTCGAATCAAGATTATATTGTATTCTCATTGATTCTTCCGGGCTCAAAAAATATTTTTTGCCGTCTATATGAGAGCTGAAAGTGACGCCCTCTTCGGTTAACTTGCGCAAGCCGGTTAAACTCATGACCTGAAAACCGCCCGAATCGGTTAAAATCGGTTTATCCCAATTCATAAATTTGTGCAGGCCGCCCATTTTGGCTACCAATTCCGATCCCGGACGCAACATGAGATGATAGGTGTTCCCCAGTAAAATTTGCGCTCCGGTTGCCGCAACCGATTCCGGCATCATGGCTTTGACGGTGCCGCATGTTCCGACAGGCATAAAGGCAGGCGTGTCGACAATGCCGTGTTTGGTATAGAGTTTACCTAAACGGCTTTTGCCTGATTTTTTGAGGATTTCATATTTAAGAGCCATTTCGTTTTCCTTTTTTATATTGAAAACGATAATGCCCCAAAGCAATTATTTTGGCAAGAGATTTTATTCTGCCGTTTCTTCTTCCTGCGGTTGGGTATCGATAGAATAACCGGTGGCACGAACAGTGCGAATGTAATCAGGTCCGTATTCATTGAGGGCTTTGCGCAGGCGGCGAACATGGACATCTACCGTGCGTGTCTCAACGTAGATATTTATTCCCCAGACATTCTTAAGCAAAAATTCTCGAGAAAATACTTTTTTAGGCTGTTCCATCAGCATTTTCAGTAATCTAAATTCTGTCGGTCCGAGATGTACAAAGTTTTGACCGCGATACACCTTTTTCTCGACCAAATCCATACGGATATCTTCAAAATTCAGTTCTTTCACTTTCATCACATCAGGAGCGCGGCGCATATTGGTTTTGACACGTGCCATCAGTTCCGGAACCGAAAACGGCTTGGTCACATAATCATCTGCACCGGCCGATAAGCCTTTAATCTTATCTTCTTCTTCCCCTTTGGCGGTCAGCATAATAATCGGAATATTTTTGGTCTCGGGATTAGCACGAATGAGTTTACAAATCTCGACACCGGAAATTTCCGGCAACATCCAATCTAAGATAATCACAGACGGCATATGACGTTCGACCTCCCCCAGCGCTTTTGCACCGCGAGATTCAATGACAACCTCATAGCCCTCTTTTTCAAGATTGTATTTGAGCATTAACCCTAGAGATTCTTCATCTTCAATTACCATTACTAATGCCATTTCTTCGTTCCTTTATCTCAGTAGTTTGATATTGTTTTGATATTCTCCGCCGGCAAACACCGCCGTGCCGGCAACCAAAATATCTGCTCCGGCAGCAACACATTCTGCGGCTGTCATGGCATTAATGCCGCCGTCGACCTCAATCAGATAAGAATTCTCTTTGCGCTTCTCTCGCAAATGTGATATCTTTGTCACCTGTTCGGTCATAAAAGTTTGTCCGCCAAATCCGGGGTTGACCGTCATCACTAAAACTTGATCCAATTTATCAAGAACATACTCTAAAACTTGTTCGGATGTTGAGGGATTGAGAGATACACCGGCTTTCATTCCCAAACTTTTGATTGTCTGCAGGGTTTTATCCAAGTGCGGGCATACCTCAGCATGAACCGTTAAAATATCTGCCCCGGCCTCCTTAAACCAAGGCACCATATCATCGGGATTACTCACCATCAAATGAACATCTAAGGGGAGCTTCGTGCATTCCCGTACGGTTTTAACAATTTTGGGACCAAAGGTTAAATTCGGCACAAAGTGACCATCCATTACATCAATATGAAGCATATCGGCGCCGGCTTGTTCCAGTGCAATAACCTCTTCCCTTAATTTTGAAAAATCAGCCGATAATATACTCGGGGCAATTAAAACCATGGGCTTACTCCTTCTTTTGAGCAAAAATATAACATAGTAAATATTGATATTCTCTTAAGAACGATTATCTGTTTTGCAACATCATTTAACAAGGAGATAATCATTATGGCACAAACCGCTCAATATATTGTTCAAGACAATCTTGTCAAAATCGTTGATATGCTTAATCAACTCTTTGCCGAAGAATGGCTCGCTTATTACCAATATTGGATAGGGGCAAAAGTTGTCGCCGGTCCGATGAGGCCGAATATCGTTGATGAGTTTATGGAGCACGCAAACCAAGAATTAGACCATGCAAACAAGCTCGCCGACCGTATTATCCAGCTCGGCGGAACACCGGTTTTGAATCCGGAGGATTGGATGCGAATCGCAAAATGCCGTTATGAAGCCCCGACAGAGATCTGTACAACGCAAGTTCTCAAGCAAAACTTAACAGCTGAGCGTTGTGCCGTCAGCCATTATCAGCAACTTTGTGTCTTGTGTAACGGTATTGACTATGTCACCTTGCGGTTGGCAGAAAAAATCCTTAAGGAAGAAGTCGAACATGAACAGGAAATCGAAGATTTTATCCAAGATATTGAACTAACAGGCAAATGTAACACTGATTAAAAAATATTATTATCATAACACCTCAGAATCTACACCTAAAAAAAGGAACCTCCGCCATATTACTACGACGGAGGTTTTTGTTTGTAGATGTATTAATTTATAACCGCTAAGGGCAAGCCTAAACTCGTCCCTCACGATTCAGACATAATAATATGGGAAACCAGCTTATCTTTTTATCATAGGACCAGGAACAGAAGTAGCGCTACCATCGGCATTAAATGAATCTGCAAACTGGCCATGGACTCCGGCACCGGTTGCATAATCAACAATTGCACCGGCTGCTGCGAGCAGGGCTAAACCAACAGCCAAGCCGGCGAACCAACCCCATTTAACCTTACCGATAATCGCTTGGTAAGCAATACCGACCAAACCGAAACCACCGACAATAAAGGTAATTATTTTTACCTTTTGAAAGACGTTAGCTGCCTTGGTTGCTGCTGTATCCATAATAGTGTTATCAGCAAAGGAGTCAGCGGCGATTAAAGTGAGGACGAACACCCAAGAGGCAATCGTCCAAAAATTATTTTTAAGAAATTTCATATTAGTTCTCCTAAATAGACATATAAAAACGTTACATTTAAACGATAGCATTATTTAGTTAAAAATGCACTAACTTTTTTGTGAAATTTTTGTTACAAGACTATCTCGTTGTTTTTGAAGGCAATATAATTTATCGATTTTTTTCAAATATATTTATTGACAAATTTTTAAAAACTTATACAATAACGACAAAATTAGACAATTATCTGTTAGGAGTCATCATGTCAGACGATGAAAAACAAAATTTTGATGCACCAGGTAATCCTCAAAATCAGGATTCCGAGTCGTCTGAGCAGATTATAAAACTTTATGCTCCGCAGCCCTTGACTGAAGCACAATTTGACGAAATTCTTATTCGGAAATATTTTGCCTTGATGGATAATCGCTCTTTCAAGCAATTATTCGGTAAAGATTTAACCTCTGAGAATGTTGACCATATTCTTAATGATGGTGCGCATTTTCCGTCGGATTTATTGCGGGTTATTAAACAAAGTGTCCTTGCAACATATAAAACGATAGAAAATATGGCGATTGACGGTAAATCTGAAGTTGCATGGAATATGGTCGAGAACTTATGTGCATTTTCGCCCGATGATTTACAGTATATTCACTATAAAGAAGGAAATACTCCCGATTATAAACCCTATATTCGTGCAAGACTATCACAAGTTGACCATATCAGTGATGTCTTGGATTTTATTGATTTAATCGATGAGGCAAATGAAATCAGTGCCAGTAATTCTGCAACCATCAGCATGAAAAATGCAGAAAAAATATATAGCAATCTGCGCCTTTATGAACCTAATCTTGATGCCGAGCAGAAGAGTAATATTTACTATTTATCATCTGAAGTGTTTCGCCGTGCTCAGGTTATCCCCGGTGTTTATCATGAGCCGGCCCCCTGTGCCAAAGAAATTTTTTGTTTACGTATGGTTCTGGAAAATACATCACAGCTCAGTTTGATTGATTGTTGTATGGATAGAATGTCCAGCGATGATGACATTTTAAAACAAAACACTCCCCTGCTTATTGCTGCCTATAAACGCGTCTTGAAGAAACAACAAACTATATTCCCCGAAGATGCATATCGCATTAATTCTCAAATTGCCGATTTGTACAAATCCGGTGTTAATGCTCACAAATCTTCTTATACCGGTCCTGATCTTCAGGATATCAGTAATTTGCGTTGGGCTGAGTACTATTATAATCAAGCCTATAAAAAAGCACCTAACAATAATAAAAAGTATGAGGCACTTACCTCTGTGGCACGGGTTCAGCGTTTGTTGGGAGAGTCTTCGCGAGCACGCAATAATCTTGTGAAAGCGGCTTATTTTTTGCCTAAGCCAGACTGTCATGAAAAAGCCTTGGATATTGCAACGCAAGATAAAGATTATGGTATTTTGTTAATTAAGAAAACCCTTAAAAAGATTAAAACTGACAGATTACCGATGGGCATTAAAAGTATTCTCTTCGATAAAGCCCTAAGAATTGCCCATCAACAAACAAAGGATCCGCAAGTTATTTCGTCTGTAGAAGCCTTGTTGCCGAACAAGAAGCTGACTCCAAATAATAAGATTGTTCGGAGCGGTTCTACTCACGAATAGCCTGTCCCTCAAAAGGACAGGTCAAACAGGAGCCGGTATCCCTAATTGCCGGCTCTTTTCTTTTGTCTTCTATCTTAGACATTGATTAGGGTTGAAAACAGCTGTGTACCCTTGTCACTGTTGCCGGATGTTACCGATGCCATATTGAGATAAGCATTTGAAAGCATGGTTGCGGTTGTTGCATAAGACTGCGCCTGTATTTGAGCTGCATAAGCCGCTGAAATTGTCATTGTACCGTAAGAACCCGTCGATGCCGCTAAATCCATATTTTTGGTTTGCGTTATTTCTTTATTTTTGGAGTCGTCAGATTTACCTTCTGTTGTCACATAATCGTGCTTATAGGTTTTCCCTTGTAATATTTGCAATGCATAAGCCGTTCCGTCTTTTGGAACTTCAGCACCTTCTTTATAGCCGGTCTCAATAAAGTAATTGCCTTTTTTAGCACGATAGTCACCATTCATGATCGACTCGGCAGTCTGAAATAATTTCGAGTCTTTATCTGCGGTACTGTCTGCGATTAAGACTTGGCGACCATTTTGCGTCATATAAACTTTCATATACAACCCCGGCGCATTCTCTTCAAAGATGTCTTTTGCGGCTTGTTCTTTGAGTTTCTCCAACTCGGCTTGCGCATAACCTGCCGGATCGAGCGCCCGTTTCATTTCCTCTAATTTTTCGGTATATTTCGAGAGGTCAAGAGTTTTTTCTTCTGCGCCACCGGCTTTCATGGTAATACGAAGATTACCATTCGATTGCAATTGAATGGCATATGTATCTTTACTATCGTATTTATCAAGAGAAGAAACCGTTGTCACACGGGCATAATTCAAACGCGTATAACCTAAGTCTCGCGCTGTGGCAAACGACTCGTCAACATTATTAACATCCACCACCTGTTTTTCCCTTGAATAGTGGCCGCTATCGTCTCTATTGGTTACACCTGATATACTTGAACTCATCGCAACACTCCTTGTGCATTTATACGTATTGTAACATAAAAATTCTCAAAAAACAATTAATTTTTTTATCCAAAAAACCTTGCCAAAATCCAATTATGGTGTTAGATGAAAAGACAACAAAGAATTATTATAAACTAAATTAAAAAAATATAATTATGTACAATCCAAAATCTTTAAAAGCGGAAGAATTTATCTCTCATGAGGAAATTCTTTCAACATTGCAGTTTGCCGAACAAAATGCTCGCAATCGGGCAATGATTGTTGCTGTGCTTGAAAAAGCAAAGCAGCATAATGGGTTGACGCACAGTGAGGCAAGTTTGCTCCTTGCTTGTGAGTTACCGGATCTTAATGAACAACTGTTCTCTCTCGCCGAGCAAATTAAGCAGGAATATTACGGTAACCGCATCGTGTTGTTTGCCCCGCTGTACCTCTCAAACTACTGTGTCAATGGCTGCACATACTGCCCGTACCATGCCAAGAACAAGCACATTCCACGAATTAAGCTCACACAGGAGCAAATTAAGAAGGAAGTCATTGCTCTTCAGGATATGGGGCACAAGCGTTTAGCCATTGAATTGGGCGAAGATCCGGTTCATAACCCGATTGAATACGTGCTCGAGAGTTTGAAAACCATTTATAGTATCAGACACAAAAATGGTGCTATTCGTCGCGTTAACGTCAATATTGCCGCGACCACGGTTGAGAACTACCGCAAGCTCCATGAAGCCGGTATCGGAACATATATCTTGTTCCAAGAGACCTACAACAAGGAAGCTTACGAGCAACTGCACCCGACAGGTCCGAAGCATAACTACGCTTACCATACCGAAGCCATGGACAGAGCGATGCAAGGTGGCATTGATGATGTCGGTCTAGGTGTCTTGTTCGGATTATCAACGTATCGGTACGAGTTTGCCGGATTGTTGATGCACGCAGAACATCTGGAGGCAGTGCACGGTGTCGGACCGCACACAATCAGTTTTCCGCGCATCAAACATGCTGATGATATCGACCCGAATGCTTTCAGCAATGCCATTGACGACGATATCTTTGCCAAGATTATCGCTTGTACGCGTATTGCTGTTCCTTACACGGGCATGATTATCTCGACACGTGAGAGCAAGGAGACCAGAGAACGTGTTTTGAAGTATGGTATCAGCCAAATCAGCGGCGGATCTCGGACTTCTGTCGGTGGTTACGCTGAGGAGAACAATGGTTCTGAACAATTCGATGTCAGTGACAACCGTACCCTCGATGAAGTGATTCGCTGGTTGATGAAGTGCGGGTATATTCCAAGCTTCTGTACAGCTTGTTATCGTGCCGGACGAACGGGAGACAGATTTATGGAATTCTGCAAAAACAAGCAAATTTCCAATTTCTGCCAGCCAAATGCTCTGTTAACGTTGCAGGAGTATCTTGAAGATTACGCCTCTCCGAGAACTAAAGAGATTGGTGAAGAGCTGATTGAGCATGAGCTTTATTCTGTTCCCAGTGCTCACCGCCAAGAAATTTGCCGCAACTGGCTGATTGATATCCGCCATGGAAAGCGTGATTTCAGGTTCTAAGCTAAAAAACGCAAGAGAGGGCTCTCTTGCGTTTTTTTTGTTATTGATTTTAGCAGAATTTAAACTTTTCTCCGATATAGCTATCATAAATTCTCATAACCAGATACATTTATGCAAAGAGGATTCTCATGCATTCATTCCAAACAATTATCATTGATTTAACCTTAATTACAATTTATGCCTCATTGACGACCCTTTTATTTAAGAAACTCAAACAACCGACGGTATTAGGGTACATTTTAGCAGGTATTTGCGCCGGTCCTTATTTGCGTTTTCTCCCCAGCGTATCTGATGCTGACAGTGTTAAGTTATGGGCTGATTTGGGTGTTATTTTTTTGCTGTTCGGTTTAGGCTTGGATTTCAGTGTCAAAAAAATGTTTAATGTCGGTAAATCGGCAACGATTACGGCGGTCGGTAATATTTTATTTTTATTGTTTATCGGTTACAATGTCGGACAAATGCTCGGTTGGTCAACAACGGACAGCTTTTTCTTGGGCAGCATGATTTCTATGTCCTCTACGACCATTATTATTAAGGCCTTTGAGGATTTAAATATCAAAAAACAGCGTTTTACCGATTTGGTTTTCGGCGTCTTGGTGATTGAAGATATCGTCGGGGTATTGATGCTGTTTTTGTTGCCGACGATTGCTTTGAGTTCCAATATTAATGGGGCAGAACTTTTCCTCAGCACTGCAAAATTAGCCGTTTTCTTGGTTTTGTGCTTTGTTATCGGGATTTATTTGCTCCCCACATTGCTTAATAAAATCAGCCTTTATTTGAATGATGAGACTTTGCTTATTTTAAGCATCGGCTTATGTTTCGGTATGGTTTTGTTGGCGACAACATTTGGCTTTTCTTCCGCATTGGGGGCCTTTTTGATGGGCTCGCTTTTGTCGGAAACAGAGGTTGCCAAACGTATTGAAAAGACAACTAAGCCTCTCAAAGACTTTTTTGGCGCCGTTTTCTTCGTCTCTGTCGGCATGATGGTTGATCCGCATATGCTGATTGAATATGCGTGGCCGATTTTTGTTTTAACGCTGACCGTTATGGTCGGGCAAGTCTCTTGTTCCTGCTTTGGATTTATTGTTTCCGGTCAACCCTTAAAAACAGCTATTCACGGCGGTTTCTCGCTCGCCCAGGTCGGTGAATTTGCATTTATTATTGCCAGTCTCGGCATGAGTATCGGTGTATTGAATCAGCGTGTTTATCCGATTATTGTCGCGGTTTCCGTCATTACAACCTTTTTTACACCCATGATGATTAAATTCGCAGAGCCGACGTTTAAGAAAATATCGCAAATTTTGCCTTCCGCTTGGCAGCAGTATTTGGAGCAGTATGCCTCCGGTGCCGCCGATACCAAGCGTGAAGAGCAGTTATGGAATTTATTAATTAAAAATTATCTTTTGAGACTGGGAATTTTCGCACTGTTAATCTGTACAATTATCGGTATTTCCGGTTATTTTATCGATCCGTTTATGAAGAGCTATTTACCTAATATTGCCGCCAGAATTACAACAACGCTTGTTACATTGTTGTTGATTTCACCATTTTTGAAGGCGCTTATCGGTTGGGAAACCATTCTGCCGCAAATGATGTCTGAAAAACTGACCAATATATTGTGTCGGTGCAAATTTATTCCGGTTGATAAAGACGGTAAAGTTGCGCACCTGGCAAGTATCGGCGAAAAACTCAATGTCTGCTCGGTGATTGATAAACAGGAAAACTTACGTAACTTCTTTGTCTCAAACAAAAAAATTGCCGCCATTTATATGCGTTTGTGGAAGCAAAAAAAGTCAAACCGCGTACTGTTGGTCTTTATGACAAGTTTTAGATTGTTGCTGTTGTGCTTCTTTATTATGACGGTTATTCATTTGTTTTTGACAGAGAATCCGAAAATTGCTTTTATCCTGATGATGCTGTCGGTATTTGTGTTATCACGCTCACGCTGGCTGTTTATGCAATATATGAAAATTGAAAACCAATTTTTGCATAACTTTAACGGTCACGATGAGGAAACCGGTGAAGAAACAAAATCCGAGAATTAAAAAAAGCCTCCTAACGGAGGCTTTTGATTCTTCCTGTTTGTTATTTAACCTCACCAATATACATGCCGGTTGCAATTGCAGCTTTGACATAGTCGCCATGCGGATCAAGCAAGGTTGTCCCCTCTTTGACGACTTCATCTAAGGAAACAGCTTGGGCACGACCATCTTTCCAAACGACCATTTTGTTATGATGACCTTGGTCAAGTAATTCAACGGCTTTTGCCCCGAAAATGGCAGCAATGCCTCTATCAAAGGCAGTCGGCGTTCCTGAGCGTTGAACATGTCCCAGCGTTGTGACACGTGTCTGAAAGTCTTTGTAGCGGCTATTAATCTCCTCACTTAAATAATGACCTATACCGCCATATACCTTTTCCCCGACCAAGTTTTTAGCTCCGGAGAGATGCGTCCCTTTCTCAGTCTTAATCCCCTCAGAGACGACAATAACAGCATGAGAACGGCCGCTGGCTTTAATTTCCTTGAGTTTCTTAATAATGTTATCGATTTTGTAAGGAATCTCCGGAACGAGGCAAACATCTGCTTGTCCGGCTAATGCAGAGTGCATTGCCAAGTGACCGGCATCACGCCCCATAACCTCAAGAATTAAGGCACGATGATGAGAACGGGCCGTTAATTCCAAACTATCAATAGCTTCCGTACAGACAGAAACAGCCGTCGAAAAGCCGACTGAAAACTCTGTTATCGGGGTATCATTATCGATTGTTTTGGGAATACCGACCATTTTAATATCCGTACCTCGGCAGAAGTTGCTGACAATATTCATACTTCCATCGCCACCAACCACAATCAAAGCATCTAAGCCCAATTTTTTCACGCCATTGGCGAATCGCTTGGACACCTCTTCCAACGACTCCATTTTGATCCCTTTATTTAAAGAACCGAGGTATGAACCGCTTAATCTTGGCCATGGTGTATCCGAAAAATTGCGAACAGTCAGTTCTTCATATGACAGCTCTTCCGTTAATCCATCCGTTCCGTTGTGAATACCATAGACCGTCCATCCTTTTCGACTCGCAGCATTAACAACTGCACTTATGACTGCATTTAACCCGGAACAATCCCCACCACTGGTCAAAATACCAATTTTTTTACTTTTTTCCATAAAAAACTCCTCAATATTCTTTAAATTCTGTTGCACTTCTAACAAATTTGGTGTATAATGTCTACAAATTTGTGGGGAATTTTTCTCTCCATTGTGTATAGATTTTATAGCATGAAGGTCTAAACGTATGGTAAACAATGATACATTGAGCAAATTACAACAGCAATTGTGTGAGCTTAAGTTGGAAGAGCGTCGTGTCTCCTGTGACATTAAACATTTGGTTACAGGAAACAAGACTATTGACTTTTTTAAGGCTCAACAATTGAATAGCCAGCGTACCGGCGTCAAAAAACAAATCAAAAAAGTTGAGGCAAGAATTATGCCGAACATTATTGCTTAGGTATTGTTCTTTCTGTGAAGTTTTGTAAGCGAACTCTTATGGGTTCGCTTTTTTTTATTTTAGACTTGATTTTTGTCCCATAAATGATATATGAGTGGTGTCTTTTTTATTATTAATTAAAACAATATCATTATGCCGAAAATCGTTAATAAAAAAACGCCCTTTAAGTATGCGGCGGGAGAAGTTCCGGAGACCTATAAATGCCAGCTCTGCGGTGCGACACATGTAAAGCTGTGGCGCAAATACCAGATGTTTGTTGAAGACAACACGTTGGTTTGCGCTCCATGCTTAAGCCGGTTGAAGACGACAGTCGGTTTTGTCCCTAAGTTTCGAGACACGAAGTATGGCGGGCGCTGGACAAAGCCTGCCGGAGGTCAAGAATCTGATTCCATCGGTGAGTTTGTCCCTGCCGTCCCGACAGAAGAGAATGACACGTTCTGGGGGTACTCCTCTGTTCCCAAGGGGGGATGCGATTGGTGGAACAAATTACCTAATGGTATGTAGAAAAAAAATAGTCAGGATTTTATTTCCTGACTATTTTTTTAGGCTAGAGATACACTCCCTTTTTTATCAAAAAAACCATACACCGTCGAATACTCTGCATGAATCGTGTAAACACGCTCATTTTCTTGTTCTTCAACAGTTACCGGGCAATCCGTTGCGATAAATTTGTTGTTTGGTTGAACATAAAGTTTCAGGGCTTCTCCTGGATTAAAGTCATACTCTTCACCCCCAATGACAACTTTTGCTCCCTTACGAAACAGCAAATGATCCGGCAGAATTTGAAAACCGTTTTCCGTCACTTCATATTTTACACCGGCAACAACTTCAACAAAGTTGGGATATTGCGGGCGCATTGAAAATGGCAGAATCCGTTTGTGGCCACTTTGCGTTGTCAGCCGCCAATCGGTTGAAGAAACAAAATTCCGCCCATTATGACCAATAACCAGTGCGATTTGAGCCTGAATAACATCTTCTCCCAGCATAAATGCGGCACATCTTTTTACCTGTTCTACGTTATTATAAACAGGATTAAAGGTCTCATTGATTTTTTCCATATCTTTTTCTCTAATTTAATAATAATTACTTTTCGTTTTATAAAATACATATCGCAAGTGAAGAGTCAAATGTTTTGTCAAAAAAAATAGCTTGCTTTTTCTGCCGGCTGTTTTACTATGGCGTTATTCATTAACTATTTTTATTTTATAATGTTTCGTATTTTTAAATATTTAACCCTTGTCGGTCTCTTTTGTATTGCCGGGTTTGCTCATGCTCAGGTTAACGTGGCTGTTATTGCGCCGACCAGTGGAGAAAGCGCACAAATCGGCAAAGAAATTGTTGATGGCGTTAGGGCTGCCGTTGATGAGATTAATCAGACCGGCGGATTGCTGGGTGAAAAGGTTAATTTACTTCCGATTGAAGACATGTGCGATAACAGTTTATCTTTATCAACCGCACAAATGCTTGCCCTTAATAAGGAAACCGAATACAAGGCTTCTGCAGTTATCGGTCCCTATTGTTTTAACCAATACCAAGCAGTGACGGACACATTTGCAAAAGCCGGAATTTTTCAAATTATTCCGACAGCCGTGAGTGCCAATTATGCGCAGAACGGGCATAGCGGCTTGGTAAAAATGGTCGGTTATCAAGACCAACAAGCTAAAGATTTTTTTGATTTTTACAGTAAACATTTTCAATCTCTGCGTGTAGCCTTGATTTCTGATGCTCAGCATCAGGATATTGCTCATGCCCTACAGCAGATTTTTATCCAAAATAACCAACAGGACAATCTCATCAGTTACTCTTTTGAGGATTATCAGTTTGATTACGGCAAATTAACGGACGTTGTGTTAGAAAACCGGACGCAACTTGCTTTTATTCTGGGGGATGCCGAATCCGCCAACCAGATGGCAAGGAAATTAAAAATTGAAGACAGCAAGCAAATTATCTTTCTCAATCGTTATCAAGTTGCTCCCGAGTTTGAGATTTTGATGGGTGACTTGGCAGAAAATTGTTATCTGATGGGATTACCGTCACTCAAAGACAGCCCTGAATTTGCTGAAACGCTTGTCAAATTGCGGTTACTCGGAATTGAGCCTGAAGGTTTGGCAGTCTACGGCTATTCGGCGGCTAAGCTGTGGGCTGAGCTTGTCAAGAAATCCGGATCTTTTGCCTATGATAAATTAGCTAAAACCTTGCAGGGAGCCAGCTTTAATTCCGGCTGGGGGAGGCTTATGTTCACCAACGGCAATCCCGTCAATACCCTCCATTACAGTATTTATCAGTATAAAGACGGTGAATATACACAGGTATATTGATTCTTATTGGACTCCTTACAGATTTATTTGTATAGTGAACGAAGTTTTAATTTTAGCATGTAGGTAATATTATGGCTGGTAGCATAAATAAAGTAATTTTACTTGGTAATTTGGGTGCTGATCCTCGTGTCAGTAACTCTGCAAACGGAACAAAAATTGTTAATATAACGGTTGCCACATCAGATAGTTGGACAGATAAGCTTTCAGGCGAGAAAAAAGAAAAAACCGAATGGAATCGGGTTGTTATCTTTAACCCGCAATTGGCTGAGATTGCTGAGCGTTATTTGCATAAAGGTTCGAAAGTCTATGTTGAAGGGCAATTGCAAACACGTGAGTGGGAAGATAACAGCGGACA
>CACYYO010000025.1 GCA_902778645.1 uncultured Rhodospirillales bacterium
TATTATTATTTCCCCCAAGCTCCACTGGGCTGTTTATATGGATACCTATATTCAACTTTCTCTTTTATATCTGATTTTTTGTAATGTAATGGACGGCTATATAGCAGTCAACCTTCCTTTCAGGCATTTGTTTGAGCAATCACAAACAATAATCGGGGTGGCCATTTTGTTGCGTATTATATACAGATTTATTTGTAATTATTCAATAGAAATGGCCGTTACAAACTACCGTGTTGTTTATAAAATCGGTATTTTTAATGTTCGAACCAAAGAATTAGCAAATGAGAAAACAGAGTCAGTCAGTGTACACCAATCGATTCTGGGAAGGATCTTAAATTATGGTGACATTTATTTTTCCGGTACCGGAACGTCCAAACTTGTTTTTGCTAAAGTTTATGCTCCTTGGTGGATAAAATCGAAAGTAGAGGATATCATTCGCCAGAGCTACATGAAGATGCATTCTCCGACCTTCCGTTCTCGCTATGATGATAGACAGTAAGTTATAACCCCATCAGCCCCTCGGCAATTGCGTGTGAAAGCTGATGGACAGCTTGTGTTTGTCCGTTGACAAGATCCTGAATTGAATTTCCTTCAACCTTTGCCTCATAAACACCTTGTTGTCGCAATAATGTCTTGCCGTAACCATTCACAATATTCCACCACGCGGCCAAGACCACCTTATCACCGCGGTAGGCTTTAATATTATTGATTTCGATGTTGACGTTATAAGCAGCACTTTGCTTATCAAAATAAGTACGTTGTACATAAGAATTAGGCAAGTATGCCATCAAATCGTTCACAACCGTAGCTTGTAAAACATCGGGCAAAACTTCGCCCCAACGGCTAAACTCCAAAATTTTCACCTGACTGTTGTGATTTTCATATACAACCATCTGTGATCGATCGAGTAAATCCGGAACATTTATTTTTGCCACGGCAATATTCATTTTCCTTTCTGACAGCTGGTGTAATCCTTGGCTGTTCATCATATAAAATTCAGAGTTAGGAGAGCGCCAACTGCACGCACATAACAATACAAAGACAATACAGAACAGTTTTTTCATCTTATTTCTCCTTTCCTCGAATAATAGCTTCCGGATGTCGTTCCAAATAATCGGTGAGATTTTTAATTGAGCGGCTGGCTTTAGCGATTTCTTCCATTGTCGCATTAATATTGCTCATCGTGCTAGAAAATTCTCCCGACTTCTTATCCATCATACGATCAAGCTTTTGTGTGATTTGAGAGACATTGTCAAGAATGGCCGGTAACGAATGATCCAAATCGACCAATACATCGCCCAGACGTGTTAAACTTTCATGTAAAGGAATTTGTTTCAAATCTTTAGAGAATTTCGCAAAGGCCGATAACTCGGTCGGAATTTCTAAATATTTGCCGCTACCGCGCAAAACAACCGGCTGTTCCGGATTCATTGAAAGCTGAATCATCAACTGTCCGGTCAGATAATTAGCACTGATAAGCTGAGCTTTCAAACCTTTATCAATCAAATGTTTTAAGATTTCACGTTGATCCGGATAGCCGTCCCGTCGATAAGAAGATATTTTCTGCCTGTCAAACAAGACATAAACCGGTGTCTGAAAAGTTCCGGCTTGTAAATCGGGAACCAACTTAATTTTATTAACCTGACCGATTTCAACCCCCTGTAAAACAACGGAGGAACCGACGCTCAACCCCTGAATGGATTCTTCAAAATACATCACCACCAGGTCATCTTTATTGGTCGTAAATTTGTTACCGATATAATTAAGCAAAATGCCGATAAAGCACAAAATTCCGATAATAACAAAAAGACCGACGATTTTATATTGTTTCTTTTGTTGCATGTTATTTCTTCTCTCCGCGGGTTAAAAATTGATAAACTTCCTGATTAGGGGGATTTTTCAACAATTCTTTGGGATCACCATGTGCCAAAATCGTTTTACTTCCGGCATCCAAAAAAATCGAATTGTTGCCGATGGTAAAAATAGAATCCAACTCATGCGTCACCACAACAATCGTTGTCCCGAGACTTTGATTGAGCTCCAAAATCAATTCATCAAGATTGTGTGAACTGATTGGATCTAACCCTGCCGATGGTTCATCAAAATAGACGATATCAGGATCAAAAGCTAAAGCGCGCGCCAGACCGGCACGTTTTTTCATGCCGCCACTGATTTCTGAAGGGTAAAAATCATCAAATCCCGTCAAACCGACTAAGGCCAGCTTAAGGTGAGCCAACTCACGAATGGTTTCATCAGAATAATCAGAATATTGCTGCAAAGGGAGGGCAATATTTTCCGCTAAGGTCATGGAGCTGAATAAAGCCCCGCTTTGATACAGAATACCGGACTTTTCTCTGATTTTTTGTACTTCTTCGGCAGATGCCGTGGCAATATTCGTGCCGTTAATCACAACATCACCTTTTTGTGGCGGCAATAATCCGGTCAAAACACGCAACATACTGCTTTTGCCGCAACCGCTTCCTCCCATGATAATAAAGATATCGCCTTTATGAACCTGATATGTGGCGTCATGTAGCAGAATATAATCGCCATATCCAACGGTTAAATCACGGACATCTATGGCAATGTTTTTATTCATATGCCTAACTCCTGACAAATAACCGTAATAATTCCCGTCACCACAATCATCCAAACAATCGCCGTAACTACCGAGCGAGTTGTCGCCAAACCAACGCTGTCGGCATTACGTCCGCAGGTTAACCCGCAATAACATCCGCATATGGCAATAATAAAACCGAAACAAAAGCCATGAAAGATACCAACCGAAAAATTGCTTAAGTTGAAAGCATTAAAAGCATATTTCCAATATTCCTGATAAGGTAAATTCATCAAAAAGACGCCGACAAATGCTCCGCCCATCATTCCCATAAAATCAGCCAGCATTGTCAAAATCGGCATAGCGATCAGTAAAGAAAACAATCTGGGCATGACCAAAAAATCAATATGAGACAACCCCATAGTCTGCAAGGCATCAAGTTCTTCGTTAACCTGCATGGTGCCGATCGTTGCCGCATAGGCAGAACCGGTCCGACCTGCCATAATAATCCCGACCATAATAGCCCCCATTATCCGACACATACCGATTGTCACCAGGCTCGCTACATATATCTGTGCGCCGAATGTCTGGAGTTGAACGGCACCGACAAAGGCTAAAATCAATCCGACCAAGAAACTGATAAGAGCAACAATTGCCAAGGCTTGTGGACCGCATTCTTCTAAAGCTGCTAAAAAATCAGTTTTTCTCATAATGGAACTTGCAGTCAGAAACCGCCATACTCCGCCGCCGACGGCTCCTAAATATTTTAAAACGGATATAGTTTGCCCATAAAACTGCATTGCCAGTTGACCGATCCGTTCAATCACGGGCAATTTTTCACTCTGCGAATGGGAGGGCTTACGATCAACGGCAAAGGCCAAATTCAAAAGCTGCTGCAGATTATCCGGTAGAGAGGTTAGGGAATAATGAATGTTGTTTGACTTTGCCATGCGCAGAACTTCGTAGAGAATAACCAGCAAAGAAGAATCCCAGTCCTGTAGGAAATCGGTCTGAAAATCCAAATGGTTAACGCCCCGTGAAAATGAATTTTGTATCGTTTTCAAAAGGTCTTGACTTTCATAGTTGATGATATTCCCGTTAAAAGACAACAACAAAACGTCCCCTTTTTGCTGTATCTGAACAGGGGAAAGGTTTTTCGAAGATGTTATTGTTTTTGACTTCATGTTTATATATAAGTTAAATCATATTTCCTATATAATATAGTCAAAATTCAAAAAACCAAGAGTTTCTGATCAGAAGAGACACAAAATTTATAAAATATTAAGAGATAAGGAATTAAATGCGGTAAGATAAATAAAAAAAGAGGACTCATATGCGACAATTTTATCCGATTATCTTGTTAACAATTTCGAATGTATTTATGACATTTGCTTGGTATGGTCATCTTAAGCACAAATCATTAGCTTTATGGTTGGTCGTATTGCTCAGTTGGGGAATAGCCTTTTTTGAGTATTGTTTCCAAGTTCCGGCAAATCGAATTGGTCATGAATTTTTCAGTGCCGCCCAGTTAAAAGTGATGCAAGAAGTTATTTCCTTGGCGGTTTTTGCCATTTTTTCGGTCTTGTATTTGAAAGAAGATTTTAAGTGGAATTATATGCTGGGATTCATCCTGATTTTATTGGCGGTATTTTTTGTTTTTAAGAAATGGGACTAAATATCCAAAGAAAGAGGAGAACATAAAATGATGGAAACCGAATTGCCAGAAACGGATTTATTTTCACCAATTCTTGTCGAAGAATATATTCGTCTGATGACAGCGGCGCATTGTATTCAGGCGGAGGATAAAGCATTACCTTTGCAATTTTCAATCAAAGAAGAATTTTATGTGCAAATTCAAAACAATCCTATTCAAGCACCGCTGATCGGATTAATGCTGTCATATGATAATAAAACAAGCATCTTAACAGTCAGTCCGACAGAAGATTTTTGTAAAATGTACGAAAACAAAATTCAAGAAGAAGTCGCCTTAAATTATGCAAAAGTCAACACCAAGCGCTATGCAAAATTTATTAAACTCGCCTAAAACACTAGCGTAAATACTTTCCTAAAATTTGCGGCGTTAACAGTTGTGGTAAAATGATGGGTTCTTTGTCTTGACCATTATAATAAACATAAAGCGGAACACTGTTTCGTTGATAGGTAGCTAAAGCGGCTGTAATATCAGCATCTTTATTCGTCCAATCAGCCTTGAGCAAAGCAATGTTTTTCTCTTTAACCAAACGCCGGAACTTTACTGAAGATAGCGCCGTTTGTTCATTAACCAGACAAGTTAAACACCATTTAGCCGTAAAATCTATAAAGACAGACTGTTTTCGGCTTTGTAAATCTTTAAGCTTTGCGGGACTGAAAGTCTCCCACTCAAGCGCAGAATCAACCTGTTCTGTTGGCGCTGACGGGGAAATCTGATGATAAAGTATCCACCCTAACCATATGCAGGTTAAAAAGACGGGAATGGCAAAAATTTTCTTTAACAGGTTCATCCAAGCACCGGGTTTAGGTAAAAAACGTGCAAGCTGGTGAGGAAATAATCCGATTAATGTAAAGGGCAAAGCATATCCTATACCTAAAGCAATGAATATGGGTAAATAAATGTAAAAAGGCTGAGTAATACTATAACCGATAGCCGCCCCCATGAACGGAGCAGAGCAGGGGCTTGCAATCAGAACGGCAAATAATCCGGTCAAAAAGGCATTGAGTTTTGTATTCCGAACAGACGTCTCGGCGAGCCGGTTAAAAACAGACACATTAAAATGGATAACATCTAAAAACATCAATCCGATGATAAAAAACATAACCAGTAAAATAAAGACAAAGACAGGGGATTGCAGTTGGAAACCCCAACCAATTTTCGCCCCTCCGCTTTGCAATAACCACAACAACACTGCGGCAAATATAAAACAAAATAAGACACCGCAAAAATAAAGCAGAGCCTCGCTGCTGACCTTTTGCCGCGAATAGGCACTGTTAATCAAATGCATCGCCTTAATAAATAAAATCGGAAAAATACACGGCATTAAATTAAGAATCAAACCACCCAAAAAAGCCATAACCAAAAACTGCGTAAGTGACTTTTCTTCTTCAACCGGAAGCGGAAAAGGAGTCTCTGTTTTATGGAGAAAGAGACGAGTGCTGTGCTTATTATCTGTGAGCACACCTTCAAAAGATTCACCTAATAATGCCTCATCATAGAAGGAGGCGGTAATGTAAAAATAATCATCTGATACATGAACTTGTGAGATTGTCTTGTCGATAAGAATATCTTTTTCGTTTGGAATAAGATGGAGCTTTTTGCTGTTTGAATCAAATCGTGGAAACCGCATAAAAATCTTATCATCTTGAATGAAAAATATTCCTTTAATTGTTTGTCTGGGAAAAGAATGTTGGGCTTTCAGTCTTTCTTTTTCCCAATTTGTACCTTGCACGGCTTGATAGGAAACAGGCAAAACGATTTCATCATTAATTTTTTCATCTAAACATTCATCACGGCAAGCTTGCCACGATGCCTCCAGGGCCAAAGTAATATGTTGTCCGACCTGCCATTTTTTATTCTCATCGGGTATAATTTCAAACAACCAGTAGGCTGGGGAATCATAGGCATATTGTGTGATGATGTTGTGCTGTAAAAAATATTTCGGACTGCTTTGCCTGCGTAAAATAACGCGCCCGAAATCAGTTTGCAAATTAACAACTGTCGGAATTCCCGTATCACCGGGGTTGTTCCAATAAATATGCCAATCGTTCTTAGGCTTGATTTTCACCATAACTTGTAAAGGTGAGGTCGGGGAAACAGATTCTGTCTCCGGAATAACAGTAACTTCTGTTTTGCTGTAAAAAGATTCCTTTGCTCCTGCATTGCTGACAAACAAAAATAGAGCGCACAATCCCCCTACAAGCCGACGACAAAACATGTTTATTTTTTTCCCTTTTTCTCGGCAATAACCAGAGTGTAGTACGAAGAAATAATAATGCTGACAGCCTTGATGAAACAGAAAATACCCAAGATAATGGCCAGAGGCATAAACAATTTCGGAACAATACACAAAACGACCAGAGTAACAAAAGTCTCAAAACCTTGAGCCCACCCGCCGAGATAAAAGGGCGATTCGTTAACCTGTGGACGGGATGGCAGTTTATTTTGGTAAGCAATGACGGCATAAGCTAATAAAGAGCAGGCTGAAGCTGCAAACGCAAACAGTAAAAAGGTTGCGGCGACAGCATTTTGCCCCGGATTAGCCAATGCAAAACCGAAGATAACACCGGCATAAAAAATATAGTCAAGCGTCGCATCTAAAAAAATGCCGAAATCAGTGACTTTGCTGGCTTTTGCAACAGCGCCGTCCAGAATATCACATATACGATTTAAAAGAATACACAAAAGGGCAGCACAGTAATTCTCAACAGCCAAGAAGTTGATGGCCAACAAACCGACCACAAATCCGACAAAAGTAATCAGGTTGGCTGAAATTTTAAGTTTAATTAAAAGTTTTGCCAATTTTTTAATCTGTTTTTGCGCTAAGTCGGAAAGTCTTTTGCAAGATTTATTGCAAATTGCAAAAAAGCTATTGATTTTTTCATTAGAAAATTTAGATTTTATATCAGAAATTTTAATCATGAGCATAACCTTTCATAATGTGTTGACTATAATGTAATATAATTATCTTTAAAAGTAAACACAGCTCAAATATTTTTAACAGGTATAAAAACAGTGAAAATAAAAATTTTGAAATTTCTTTTAATCATCACCCTGTTAGGCGGGGCAGCTTACTACTTCATTTATCGTGAAACACCTTTTTATATTATGACGGGTAATACGATGAATACCTATTATCGTATCACAATCCGCAACAGCCGTAATGATACATTATTGCACAATGCCGTTAAAAATGAGTTACAGCAAATTAATGCCGAAATGTCTGTTTTTGAAAAAATGTCGGATATCAGCCAGTTCAACCAAAACAGTAATACCGGTTGGATAGACATACCCGAAAATTTATCGCATGTCTTAAAAGCGGCTTACCGGGTTTATACACAAACGAACGGTTATTTCGATCCATCAGTCGGCGCAATTATTGATTTATGGGGATTTGGGACAAATAAAACGATTAAAGAACCGAGTAAAGAAGAAATTAAGGCGGCTCTCAAAAATGTCGGCTTGAACAAAATTGTGTTCAGTGCTGATTTTCGCAAAGCCAAAAAAGGGAATGCCGATATCTATATTAATTTATCAGCAATCGCAAAGGGCTATGCTGTGGATAGGATCACTAAATTATTGCAAGATAACAAATACGAGGATTTTTTAGTTGATATCGGCGGGGAGGTACGTGCCTTAGGCAATCGTTCCGAGAATGCACAAGGCTGGAATGTCGGCATAGCACGTCCGAGTATGGAGAGCGTCAGTGATTATGAATATATTGTCCGCCTGCAAAATCTATCTGTAGCAACTTCCGGCGACTACCGTAATTATTACTATATAGATGGAAAAAGATATTCCCACACCATGGATCCGAAAACCGGATATCCTGTAGAGCATGAATTGGCTTCTGTCACGGTCTTTGCTGATGAATGTATGTATGCCGATGCTTTAGCGACTGGTATTATGTCTATGGGAGAAAAGCGGGGATTAGAATTTGCAAACAGCCACAAATTGCCAATTGTGATGTTTGTGCGGACGAATGAAACAGAGTTCCAAACCATGGTTTCCAATGAGGGGAAAATTTTATTGGAGAAAATAGGTATTTCTCAAAACGACACACCGCAAGAGGAGTCCCCTAAACGTGACTAAAGGCAAAATTCTGGCACTGAAAGGGAATAAAGCAAAAGTAGAAATACAATGCGGCACGGCGTGTTCCGGATGTCAACAGAAAGATACTTGTCAAATAAAGAAAATATCTCGCAGCGTCACTGTGCCCATCAAGCATCCGGAGAATTTCACGATTGGTCAATCGGTTGATTTGCAAATCTCAACGCGCTCGAAAGTATGGGGGCTGTTTTTAGCATATATAGCCCCGCTTGTCGTTTTACTGGGAACTTTGATAATGAGTTTACTGTTGGGGTATTCTGAAAATGGATCTGCTCTGGTAGCACTCTCAGCCGTGGGCGGCTATTATGTTTTGTTGCGCCTGATGAATACCGAAATTGCCAAGCATATAATTATCAGTATAGAACAAAATTCTGTGGATTAGGGGCGTAAAACACAAAAAAAAGCTTGGTAAATTCATAAATTATGTTAATCTGACTGCGAAAAGTCTAAAGGAATTAACATGATATCGGCTCTTTTGTTAAATATTATCGTTTTGTGTGCAATAGCAGCTTTGGCGGCTATCGTTTTGTATTGTGTTTCGCAAAAATTTATGGTTGAAAAATCTCCTCTGGAAGAAGCTATTTTTGAGACTTTGCCTCATGCAAATTGTGGGGCCTGCGGTAAAGCCGGCTGTCAGGCATTTGCCGAGGCATGCAATCAGGCGGACACGGAAGCATTCGCACAACTTTTTTGTCCGGTCGGCGGCAATGAAGTCATGGCAAAAATAGCCAAACTGAAAGGGATGAACTCGACACAAAAAGCACGAACATGTGCCGTATTGCGTTGCCAGGGAACGTGTCAAAATGCACCGGATAAGATGGCTTATACCGGTTTGAAAAGCTGTCGTGTCGCTAATTTAGTTATGGCCGGAAGAGGCGGATGTCCGAATGGTTGCCTGCGCTTTGGCGATTGTATCGCCGTTTGCAAATTCGGAGCCTTATCACTTAACCCCGAGACGGGAATCCCCAGAATTGATTATCAAAAATGTACCTCTTGCGGCGCTTGTGTCAAAAGGTGTCCTCGTGGTCTGTTTGAAATCAGACCGATTATTGATGGAGAGCAGGTGTATGTTGCCTGCCGTAACCAACAAAAAGGGGCAATTGCACGTAAAAATTGTTCTGCAGCCTGCATAGCCTGTGGCAAATGCAGCAAAGTGACCCCGTTGGTAACGATTGATAACAATTTATCATACATTTCATCAGATATTGTACCTCAGGAGTACGGACAGAAGTTAGCCGACGAATGTCCGGTCAAAGCCATCATATATCGCACTCATATGTAAGCGGAGAACAGAATGAAAACTAAAACTTTTGCCATTGGCGGTATTCACGTTGATAAACACAAAATATCTTCTCAGTCAGCAATTCAAGAGTTAGCTTTGCCGGAAATGGTATACATACCGGTCAAGCAGCATATCGGAGCCCCGGCCAAAATTGTGGTTAAAGTTGGAGACCGGGTGAAGGTCGGAACATTGTTGGCCGAAGCTGATGGGGTATTATCCGCCAGTGTTTATGCCTCTGTTTCCGGTCAGGTTATGAAAATAGAAGAGGTTAACAGCGGTCAGGGCTACCTTGAAACCGTTATCACCGTCAAACGAGAGGGAGATGAGTTTGAAGAAAGCATGGATTTATCTGACGAGATTGTCAGAGAGATTCCGGATAATAAAGAGGAACTTTTGAAAATTATCCGCAGTGCCGGTATCGTCGGCATGGGCGGCGCCGGTTTCCCGACACCGGTTAAAACAAACATTCCTGAAGGAAAAAGTGTGGATACCCTGATTATCAATGGCATTGAATGTGAACCGTATTTAACCGCAGATTCCCGTTTGATGGAAGAAAAAGCCGAACAAATCGTCATCGGAACGCGGATTCTAAACAAAATATTGGGTATTCAGCACGCCATTATTGCCATTGATGAGAATAAACCGCAAGCAATCGCACGCTTGCAGGAGATTACAAAACGCTATGTCGGCGTTAATGTCCAAAGTTGTAAGAGTATTTATCCGCAAGGAGGCGAGAAACAGCTGATTAATACGATTACCGGACGTGAGGTCCCCAGCGGAAAATTACCTCTCGATGCGCACTGTGTCGTGCAAAATGTTGCAACGGTGTATGCCATTTATGAGGCCGTCCAAAAACGTATTCCGTTATTTCGTCGAGTTTTAACACTGAGCGGTAATGCTGATTTAACACCGAGCAATTATTTAGTGAGAATAGGAACACCGATTTCATTTATTTTGCACGAAAATCAAGTTAATATGGATAATGTCGGCAAGGTCATCGCCGGCGGTCCGATGATGGGACAGGCCATTGCCGCCTTGGAAGCCCCGGTTACCAAGACGACATCAGGGATAACTGTCTTGTCGGCAGAGACCGCAGACAAGCCCGAGACATCAGCATGTATTCGCTGTGGCAAATGTGTCGATGCTTGCCCGATGGGGCTGATGCCGCTTAATATCCGTGCAGCGGTAGAAGAAAATGACATTGCTATACTCAAATCTCTGCATGTACAAGATTGCATTTTGTGCGGGTCATGCTCGTACGTATGCCCGGCAAAAATCCCGTTGTTAGATTATTGTAAAATCGGCAAATATGAACTTGGCAGACAACAAAAGGCTAAATAAAATGTATAAAATATCAACTTCACCGCATATGAATTCACAACAAACAACGCAGACAATTATGCGAGACGTGATTGTGGCACTTACGCCGGCAATGCTTGTTTCCTTATTTATGTTTGGCATACAAGCGTTGATCGTATTGGCAACATCGGTGGCATCATGCGTATTTTTTGAATATTTCTTTGCCCGTCGCCTGAAACTCAAAAATACAACTTCTGATTTATCAGCTGTTGTGACAGGTGTTCTGCTTGCTCTGAATTTACCGGCGACCATGCCGATATGGATGACAGTCATCGGTGCCTTTATGGCCATTGTGGTTGCTAAAATGGCCTTTGGCGGAATAGGAAAGAACATTTTTAATCCGGCACTGGTCGGGCGAGTCTTTTTATTTATTTCATTTCCGGTGCAGATGACAACTTGGATAACACCGCGTTTTATGGACTTTTTCAATATTGATGCGACAACGGCGGCCACTCCTTTGAACATTCTTAAACATTTAGGAGCAGGGGAGCAGTTGACAACCGGCTACTGGGATTTATTTATCGGTAATATCGGTGGCAGTATGGGAGAGACATCTGTTCTGGCAATATTATTAGGCCTGTTTTGGTTGCTGAAACAAAAAATTATTACCTGGCATATCCCTGTTTTTTATTTGGGGAGTTTTGCCGTATGTATGTTCTTATCTGAAATAGTAACGGGAGCACCGCGTTTTGATGTGTTGGCACATTTATTATCAGGCGGGTTAATGTTGGGAGCTGTTTTTATGGCAACCGACTATACCACATCACCGATGACCAAGAAGGGGAAAATTATTTTTGCCGTCGGTTGCGGGGTATTAACCTATATTATTCGTGTTTTCGGGTCTTATCCGGAAGGGGTATCATTTGCGATTTTGATTATGAACGCATTTGTGCCGCTGATAGACAAGTATTGTCATCAGTATGTTTATGGAACAGGGAGAAAATAAATGACAGCAAAAGCAAATAAACTTTCCGGAATTATCATAGCCATGCTGATTGTTGCATTTTGCAGTGCGACGCTGATCGGAATCGTTCGCAACATAACATCTGAACCGATTCAAAAAGCACAAAACAAAATGATTGCCGATAGTATTAAAGAGGTTGTCAGCAGTGATTTTGATAATGATCCGTATGCCGAAAAGATAGTTATTCGCCAAGGTAAAGAGAGCTTTACGCTTTATCCGGCACGCCAAGACGGACACGTGACCTCTTTGGTTATGAAGAGTTTTTCCAATAAAGGATACGGCGGTAGAATAGATGTTTTAGTGAACTTTTTACCGGATGGAACAATCGGCGGTTATAAAGTCATTCAACACAAAGAAACGCCGGGGCTGGGCTCAAAAGTAAATGATGAAAGCTTCAAAAAAGGAATTATTGGCAAGAAACCGTCGACTCAAGCCTTTAAGGTCAAACAAGATGGCGGTGAAGTCGATGCTATTACCGGTGCAACCATCACTTCACGAGCCTTAATTGATGCTGTTCAAAAGGCCTATGATGGTTACCAAAAATTTAATGCGGGAATAAGTCATGAAGAACAATAGTTTAGAAAATTTAACACGAGGTATTCTCAGAGAAAACCCGACTTTTGTGATGATGTTGGGGATGTGTCCGACACTGGGTGTCACCACTTCTGCGCTGAATGGTCTGGGAATGGGATTGGCAACCTTGCTGGTGCTGATGATATCCAATATGCTGATTTCAGGCGTCAAAAACTATATTCCGGATGTTGTACGTATTCCTTGTTATATTGTGATTATTGCCTCATGTGTCACGGTGATTGAAATGTTAATGGCGGCGTATCTTCCTGAATTATATGCAGCCTTAGGAATATTCATACCGCTGATCGTGGTCAACTGCATTATATTAGGGCGCGCCGAGGCCTTTGCGGCACACAATAACATATGGCAGTCACTGCTTGATGCGATAGGTATGGGACTGGGTTTTACGCTGAGTTTGACGATACTCGGCTTGGTCCGCGAATTGTTGGGATCTTATGCTGCCTTTGGATATCCCTTGGCTGGGGAAGAGGCAACGCCGTTACTGTTATTCATCATGCCTCCGGGGGCATTTCTGGCACTGGCAGGATTAATGTTAATTTTCAATAAATTGAGAGGGCAAAAATCATGAGCTATATAACGATTTTTATTGCCGCCATTTTTGTAAACAATATTGTCTTATCGCAATTTTTGGGAATTTGCCCGTTTTTAGGTGTTTCTAAAAAAATATCAACAGCGTTTGGCATGGGTTGTGCGGTCATGTTTGTTATGACTTTGGCAACGATTGTGACGCACCTGATTTATCACCAAGTGCTGGTCCCTTTTAATCTGGTATATATGCAAACAATCGTTTTCATTTTAGTCATTGCCGGATTAGTGCAAATGGTGGAGATTATCCTGAAAAAGACTTCTCCGATTTTGTATCAGGCACTGGGAATATTTTTACCGCTGATTACGACCAACTGCGCAGTTTTGGGTGTGGCAATCCTATCTATTCAAAAAGAGTATGGTCTGCTGTCAGCGGTTTGCTACAGTCTGGCTAACGCGATTGGTTTTACCTTGGCTATCGTTTTGTTTGCCGGCATGCGAGAAAGATTAGAGAGGGCAGGGGTACCTGAGGCATTAAGAGGAGCTCCGATAGCCTTGATTTGTGCAGGTCTGTTATCCATGGCATTTATCGGCTTTTCCGGCGTCGGAATGTAACTAAAGTTTAAAAACAAAAAAGGAAGAGATGTAAAGTCTCTTCCTTAATTTATTTTTAGTGAGGATCACTCGCACTCTTCCATACGAGAATGGCCTGTCTCGTAGGTGACTATCTCACGAAAAGTGTTATCTTCACCATCTACGTTGACATATTCTCCATTTTTTAAGACCATTGCGGCTTTCCGGCTTCCGTCGGAATATATTGCCCAGATGGTGTCAGGAGGAGTAACCCGATACTGCGAGGGATATTCCGTGTCTGACTGAAGCTTCGTATCACACTTAAGTGATACTTTGTCGTACTTTTTAGAGAAATCATAATATTTCTCCCGTACGCCATTTAGACAAGATACAAAAAGCCACAACATAAATCCTCCTATACAAAACTGGAGGAAGTATTCATCTGCTTTGAATGCCTTGTAAAGGGCATAAGAGAATACTAAGAATGTTATGGTTATGGTTATTACCGATAACACAGCCACAACATCTGAAGAAATTCCAGATGCCAGATACTCGCAAAAATCTAAAATCTTTTTCATAATGTTATTTTTTATGTTAAACTTAATTTCTTTCTTTGCATCACACTTCATAATAAACAGATAATGAGAATTATTATAAAGCCAAAACAGTGATACAATTAAGAAAGAAACAAATCTAACTTAAAAGAGAATCAACTATGAAAAAGCCATAATAATATTAACATATCTATATATCATTAATTATGATACATTACCAGTATATCACATTTTTATGTCTAAAACAACAAAAATCGCACGACCAACCTCTCTTTACGAAAGAGAGGTATTTAGAAAATTTCTCCCCTGTTTGAGGGGAGATTAAGAGAGGGGTAAAGAAAACAGAACTAAAGAGATGTAAAGTCTCATCTTTTTTATGCGTGTCATACTTGACAATTAACTAAATTTTTCATATCTTACAAATGCATCAGGTGATGACTGTTGTGAGGTGTGGAAACCTCTCGAAATATAATATAAACATAATCATTTTATGTGCTTTCCGGCATGACCGGAAGGTGATAAAATAGCCAATATATCACACTATTTATTTCGATAGTTTCCAACTTCCGGTCGCCTCTCATCAAGGCGATTTTTTTAAGGAAGGAAGTGAAAATATGAAAAATCAAATCGAATTAAAATTCGAAATCTTTAAGCAATTATATGCTCTTTGGAATAATGATGACCAAACACTTCATCAAATAGGAAAAGCAGCCGGCGTAAAGTCTTTCAGTATGCACCAATTAGCTTGCGGAAAACCGGTTTGTTGGCGGCATTACTTTAAATTACTGAATTATTATGGGTATGATTTAGAAGTCAAATTAGTCAAGCAGAGAAAAGAAAATAAAAATTAAAAAGGAGAGAATTTTCTCTCCTTTTTAATAAATCTGCACGAATAGCCCAAAGAGCGTAACTTCTATTCGTAAAAAAATACGATATTTGAGGCAAATAGTAAGATTTGAAACAATCAGCGCCGGGCGCGTACTTGAACGTACGTAACCAAGCTGATTATTGAAAATCTGCACGAGTTGCCCAAAGAGCGTATTTTTTCTAAATAGCCTTTTTTATTGCTTCGATAGCTTCGCTAATATTCTCTCCGTTCGGACCACCGGCCTGTGCCATATCCGGACGACCACCGCCGCCTTGTCCGCCGAGTTCTGCTGAAGCAATTTTAACCAGATTAACGGCTGAATATTTATCGGTTAAATCCTTTGTGACACCGACAACAACAGAGGCTTTGCCTTCCTCACTTGCCGTTGCCAAGACAACGATTCCGGAACCAATAGCTGCTGTAATTTCATCAATAAAGGATTTCAGTTCTTTCGGATGAACATTAGGAATGGCACGTCCGACAAACTTAACCCCGTTAACGGTTTCAATATTGTCTTGCTGAGCAGTAGCTTTATTTGCTACAAAACTCTTTTTAACCTCTAAAAGCTGGTTTTCGAGTTTTTTCTTGTCTTCTAAAAGCTGTTTGATACGATTTTCCAAATCATTAGGACTGGTTTTTAACAAAGTACTTGCCGCATGAAGTTTATCTTCAATATCCTGAACAAACTTTTCTGCCCCGATACCTGTGACACATTCAATACGACGAACCCCGGCAGCGACGGCCGATTCTGATACGATATTAAAATAGCCGATATCGCCGGTTGAGCAAACGTGGGTTCCACCGCATAATTCGCGAGAGAAACAGGTTTTATCATCACCCATGGTAACCACACGGACAACATCGCCGTATTTTTCACCAAACAGAGCCGTAGCTCCTTCTTTGATAGCTTCTTCCGGCGTCATTAAGACTGTTGTAACCGGATAATTTTTACGGATAGCCTGGTTAACAATATTTTCAACTTGACGGAGCTGTTCTGCCGTAATCTGTTTGGGGTGAGAAATATCAAAACGCATCCGATCAGGACCAACCGAAGATCCTTTTTGCGCCACATGATCGCCTAAAACATCCCGCAACGCACGATGCGCCAAGTGTGTCACAGAGTGGTTGGCACAAATAGCTTTGCGATATTCTTCAGCAACCATAAATGTAAGCGTATTACCAACCTTGACGCTGCCTTTAATTAATTTGCAGCAGTGAACGGTTACACCATCAAGCTTCTTCTT
This sequence comes from uncultured Rhodospirillales bacterium, assembly GCA_902778645.1. GTDB lineage: Bacteria > Pseudomonadota > Alphaproteobacteria > RF32 > CAG-239 > Scatocola. The sequence goes on from CACYYO010000025.1 coordinate 16,342, forward strand.
GGTATCCGTGACTTGGATTGTGGTATTATCATTGAGAATCATACCGATATCACCGCTCTGACCGCCCATCTCGCCATAGAAAGGAGTTTGGTTTGCCACCAGATAAAATTCTCCGCCGACTTGAGAGTAGGCATTAATCATCTGTCCGCCGGAGACGAGGGCGGTAATTTGTCCGTCAGCTTTTAAGGTCGTGTAGCCTAAAAATTCGGTTGCACCAACTTTTTCCTGAACCTCAAACCAAACCTTTTCCGTACCTTCATCACCGCTACCGGCCCAATTTTTGCGGGCCTCGGCTTTTTGTTTTTCCATGGCGGCATTAAAGCCTTTAACGTCAACTTCAATTTTTTTGAGTTTGAGGGCATCTTGCGTTAAATCGAGAGGGAAACCATAAGTGTCATAAAGTTTGAACGCTGTCTCACCGGACAAGACTTTAGCATTGCCGAGATGGGAAATTTCTTCATCAAGAATCTTAAGACCTTTATCTAAGGTTTTGATAAAGCGGGTTTCTTCTGTTTTGATGGTTTCGGTAATAAGCGCTTGTGCACGATATAATTCGGGGTAAGCTTCTCCCATTTCTCGTTGTAAAGAGGGGACGAGTTTGTAGAGCATCGGCTCTTTAACTCCCAAAAGTTGAATATGGCGCATTGCCCGACGCATAATCCGGCGCAAAACATAACCGCGCCCTTCATTGGAAGGGAGAACACCATCTGCAATCAAAAAGCAGGTTGAGCGTAAGTGATCAGCAATAACGTTGTGAGAAGATTGCAACGGACCATTCGGATCTGAATTAGCTAAATCGGCAATATCCTTAATCAGATTGCGGAACAAATCAATGTCATAGTTAGAGTGAACACCTTGCAATATCGCCGAGATACGCTCCAATCCCATACCTGTATCAATACATTTTTGCTTTAGTTCAATGCGAGAGCCGTCCGGTAAATCCTCAAATTCATCAAAAACGAGATTCCATATTTCAATCCAGCGATCACCGTCTTCCTCCGGTGTCCCCGGAAGACCGCCCCAAACTTGCTCACCATGGTCAAAGAAAATCTCTGAGCAATAACCGCAAGGTCCCGTATCGCCCATCTGCCAAAAGTTGTCTTTGGTGGCAATATTGATAATACGATCTTCAGGCAAGCCGGAAACTTTCCGCCAAATATTGCGAGCCACCTCGTCGGTGTGATAAACGGTAACCGCCAACCTGTCTTTAGGAATATCAAATTCTTTGGTGACGACTTCCCAAGCGTAATTGATAGCTTCTTCTTTAAAATAATCACCGAAAGAGAAGTTACCGAGCATTTCAAAGAAGGTATGGTGACGCACATCATAACCGACACTGTCTAGGTCATTGTGTTTACCACCGGCTCGAACAGATTTTTGGGAAGTTGTCGCTCGTTTGTAGTCGCGTGTCTCGTTACCGGTAAAAATGTTTTTGAACTGCACCATACCTGAGTTGGTAAACATCAGGGTCGGGTCATTATCAGGAACCAAGGATGAAGACGGAATAATCTTGTGTCCGTTTTTAGCAAAGTAGTTTAAGAACGTACTACGAATATCTTTTAGTGTTGTTGTCATTTTTCTTCCCAAAAATACAAATTAAAATTGTTTAACCCCACACTTTTAACGCATATTTTCGGGACTGTCCAGCAAAAAATGATACTCTCTAGAAGGTTTTAATCAATCCGTTCCCGTAAAGAAAGGCCCAATTAAGAAACGCGGCAAAACAAATATAGAGCAAATAAAAATAATTAAGCGTTCCTGCAAAGGTGCTGATTTTTAGAAAAGCTCGAATCATACGAAACACGGTAATAATAAGCCATAAAATAATTAATCCGCCGATGAGCGGTAATTGCATACCAAAAAAAGTGACACACCATAAAACTTGTAAAATAAGTTGTTGCCAGTATAAACGAATGGCCGATTCTTTCCCTGTTTTATTAGAACGCAAGATTTTATAAAATGAGATCATCAGGCAAATATAGATAATGCTCCAAGCAACCGAAAAAACATAATTTGGCGGCATAAAAGAATTTTCGCGCATGGTACTGAACCAACCGGCAACGCCTGTTCGTGATAAATAGCTGCAAATTGCTCCGGTTATCACAACCGGAACGATACTGAGTAAAATATTTTTGAGTTTGTTTGACATTATTTCCTCCCTAAATTTCTGAAGGGATATAATAATGATTTTTAAAAAGTCAATAAAATGACAAAATAAACAAAATAAAGGTTGATTATTGACAAAAAATATGATATAAAAGGGCAAATCTAATATTTGGAGGCATCTCAATGGCAAAAAAACAAGCTAAATCAGGAACAGTTTTGGAATTTATAGGCGGTGTCAACCGTGACAGAATAGGGGGAAATTGCTCTGTTATTGCCCATACCGAAAAAGGTAAAACCACGCGTGTGATGTATGATTTAGGCACGATGTTTACGCCTTATGAAAGCGGGTTTACCGCAGCCCTGCCGAATGTTGAAGAGTATTTTGACCGCCTAAATCCGGAGAATGATGAGTACACCAAAGCCACCAAGCCTGTTTCTGCCTTGTTTTTCACCCATGCCCATGAGGATCATATCGGCGCTTTAATCGATTATACCAAAATGGGCTATAAAATGCCTCCGATTTATGCCAGCCGCTTTACGCGGGCACTTATTCGCTTAGCTTTTAAGCAAGAAGGAATTGTTCCGCCGGAGATTGAAACAATTAAACCCGGACAACAATTGCAAATCAGTGATGATATGGTCGTTGAGCCATTTACGGTTAGTCACAGTGTTGTCGGAGCCATGGGTTTTCATACATTGACTTTTATAAAAGATAAACCGCATGCCGGAATCATTAATAACGGAGACTTTTTAACACAAGAGAATATGCCGGTGGGGGAAAGTTTTTCACTGTCAGAATATGAAGATTTACTGAAACGTAAATTAACGACACATGTTTTGCTCGATTCGACCTCAACACGACCAAACGGAAAGGAACGGATTGGTTTTGAGCAAGCAGTTAACAATTCAATAGAGGTTATCAATCAGCACCCTGAATGTAATGTCATTATTTCTCCGGTCATTTCCCGTAGTATTCAAAATATCTACATTGACTGCGAAAACGCCCGACGTTTGGGAACCAAAATTTGTCTGGACGGCAAATGGCTGAGTTTGGCACATCAGGCTATGGAATTAAGCGGCTACGAAGAATTTGATGATGTTTTATATAAAGGAAAATTAGATAAGTATCTCATGGATAAAGGTATTAAAAAGAAATATATCGTGTGTACCGGTGCCTTTGCACAAGGCCTAAAGGAATACGACCTGAATCAATCGGATACCTCAAATATTCCGATGGCTTCTGCCACTAAAATGGCGCTGGATTTGCATAAAGATTTGCGCGTCGGAAAGAATGTATTAGTTCTGGCAAGACAACGTATTATAGATGAGATTAATGGTGAAACCGGTCCAAAAATGTTGCAACTGTTAGCATCTAAAGGCGCAAAAGTTGTTATGTCTCCGAGTACTAAAAAAGTCGGTAATATAGAAACAGTGCAAATGCAAGATTCCGGTCATATTAATGCTGTAGAAATGGGGAATTTAATGGAGGTCATCAAGCGTAATGCGCCTCAAGCGGTTATCATTCCTATCCATGGCAATCCGGAGCAAAGCAAAGATACGGCAGAGATTGCCATACAACACGGATTAGCAACTCATTTAGCCGCAAATATGGTAAAACTTCAGTTAGATACAACCAAAACAGATGAACTTGAGAACAATGAAAGCTTCAATTGGATTGGCGTTAAAAAAGTCTTTCACAATCCGCTCAAGCCGGATCCGACAGTTCCTTATGAGGGTAAAACAGAATATTGGCATATTGATGAGTGGTACATGCCCCTTGATAAAATCGGAGAGACTGTTAACGTCCGCATTTCAAGTCCTAAAGATAAGAATTACAGAGTTGTCAGTACAGGTAAAATGTTTGATGATGAAAATGAAGATTTAGTCCTTCATGAGCCGATGAAAAAGGAAATGAGAACAAAAAAAATCTCTCGTAAGGAAAAGGGCGAGACAAAAACCAAATCTGAGCGTGATATAGAAAAAAGAGAAGAGCTTAAACGACGCAAGGCAGAAAAGAAGGCAAAAGAACAAGCTCGTCTGTTAAAGAAATTAGGTAAAACGTTTCTAGATTAAATAATTTCTCCTTATAAAAAACTCTCTCATGACAAATGGGAGAGTTTTTTATTGCAATTCAAAACAATTGGAGTATAAAAAGAAAAACTTGATAAAAAAAGTTCTTTTATTGTTATTGCGAGGAGTATGAGCGGCGTGGCAATCTCAGTAAATGAACATAAAATTAAAGGCATTAATCAAATGGTACTGAAAAGAAAAGACGGCATTAAAATTTATGATACAGCCGATTTCGAGGGAATGCGGAAAGCCGGAAAACTGGCAGCAGAATGTTTGGATTATATAACCCCTTTTGTTAAGGTTGGTGTGTCGACCGGAGAGTTGGACGAGCTTTGTCATGAGTTTATTGTCGCACACAACGCGATTCCTTCTTGTTTGGGCTACCACGGATACCCGAAAACGGTCTGCATATCCATTAATCACGTCATTTGCCATGGTATTCCGAGTTTTGAGCGAAAATTGGCCAATGGCGATATGCTCAATATTGATGTAACCGTGACACTGGACGGATGGTTTGGCGATACCAGCCGTATGTATATTGCTGGCAAACCATCGATTAAAGCCAAGAGATTGTGTGATGTCACCTATGAATGTATGATGCGCGGTATTGACGTTGTTAAACCAGGGGCTCACTTTGGGGATATCGGGGCGGTCATTGCCGAATATGCACATAAATACGGATATTCTGTGGTTGATATGTTTTGCGGTCACGGTGTCGGTAAAGTATTTCACGATGAGCCGAATGTCATGCATATCGCCAAAGCCGGAACCGGACCGATTATGGAAGAGGGGATGATATTCACCATTGAACCGATGATTAATACCGGCGGTCCCGATGCCCTGATTTTGCAAGACGGCTGGACAGCCGTAACCAGGGATAAATCTTTGTCTGCCCAGTATGAACATTCTCTGGCGGTTACCAAAGACGGGTTTGAGATTTTCACGCTTTCCCCGAAAGGTTTGGATAAATATCCGTATAAGATTGATTAGGGTATAAAAACTACATAGTCTGAATATGTATAGACTGTTGCATCAACGTCAATAATTGAAATAATTCGTCCACTGTTTGATGGATAAGATTTGGCAATATCATCAAGGGTGGTACGGGTATAGCCTTTTTCGCAAAACATATCAAGCGCGGTCAGCAAAATGTCTTTGCGGGTTTGTTCCGCTTCTTCTTTGGTACGACGGGCCATTAAATTAACTTTCTATTATATATACATACGGGTAGGTATGTATAACTACTGAAAATAATTTTCAAGAGAAAAATAAATTGATGTGAAAAAAATACTGCCGATGCGGCAGTATTTTTTTCATAGGAAATTTTCCTAAAATTCTTCCTGTAATTCGAAGAAGTAGGCTTGCGGGTGGTCGCAGACCGGACATTTTTCCGGCGCCAGCGGGCTTTCTACCCGACAGCCGCAGTTAGCGCATTCCCAAACAACTTTGGTCGGACGAGAGAAAATACGTCCTTCGCATAAAGCATTCAACAGGGCTTTATAGCGTTCTTCGTGATTTTTCTCGATGGCAGCCACGCCACGGAACATCTCTGCAATTTTGGTGAATCCTTCAGCATCAGCTTCTTTAGCCATGCGATCATACATATCTGTCCATTCAAAATTCTCACCGTTGGCGGCATCACGCAAATTTTCTTCCGTAGAAGGAACAGCGCCATCATGTAACAGTTTAAACCATAATTTAGCATGTTCTTTCTCGTTATTAGCGGTTTCCTCAAATTTGGCGGCAATAATGTTGTAGCCTTCTTTTTTGGCTTTTGAAGCGTAATAAGTGTATTTGTTACGTGCCATTGATTCGCCGGCAAAGGCGTCTTTTAAGTTTTGTTCGGTTTTTGAGCCTTTTAATTCCATTTGTTTTCTCCTGTGATAGATGTGGGATACCTTATTGTTTGTAAGCGAAAATAAAAGATTGTCAACTCCCTTTTTTATTATTATGTATATGAGGAGCAAACTAAAGGAGAAAATTTGATGAATGCAATGGAAGTTAAAGAAAATATTTATTGGGTTGGTGTAAAAGATTGGAATTTAACAGAATTTCACGGCTATGCGACGCCGCACGGCTCAACCTATAACAGTTATTTGATTATGGATGAAAAAACAGCTTTGATTGACGGGGTTAAGGCTTATCTGTCTGCAGAGCAGGTTGCTCGAATTAAGAGCATTACCGACTTGGGCAAGATTGCCTATATCATTGTTAACCATGTCGAGATGGATCACTCCGGCAATATTCCGGAGTTGATGAAGCTTGCGCCGCAAGCTAAGATTGTGACCAATGCGGCCGGTAAAATGGCATTAGAAGCGCATTTTGATACGACCGGTTGGGATTTTCAGATTATTAAAACCGGTGATACTTTGTCTTTAGGGAAGCATACGCTCGAATTTATGACAACACCGATGTTGCACTGGCCGGATTCAATGATGACCTATGTTAAAGAAGATAAAATTTTGCTCTCGAATGATGGTTTCGGGCAGCATTATGCAACCGACAGTATTTGGGTTAAGGATGT
>CACYYO010000026.1 GCA_902778645.1 uncultured Rhodospirillales bacterium
ATCAAATTGACAGTTTATTTAAGAATACCTTGCCGCATATTTATTAACTCCTTGTATAATACTGAATCTAATTATATTCCTTAACCCTTTATTTGTCAAGCTGACAAACTAAAGCAATTTTTTGCACCACGATATAATACACAATAGGTCAAGTCGGGTAGGTTGGTTTTACTAAACCGACAATAAATTTCTTATTTTACCTGACCCTTTTTCTCTAACTGCAAGTCAAATCACAATTTATACTTTTAATCATAATGATATTTTATTCCTCCTGTAAATCAAGTCTTATAATCCTGTTTTTTCTGCAAGTAGGTAGGTTGGGCATACCTGCCCAACAACTTAAAAAATTCTCGTTTCATCTGCCACATTTTCTCAAACTGTAAGTCAAATTACACCCACTCTTTCGAGTGAGGCTTTTGTTATGGTAGCGAGGGGGGGATTCGAACCCTCGACACATGGATTATGATTCCACCGCTCTAACCAACTGAGCTACCCCGCCATAAATAAAACAGCTATTTAATAATCAAAAATATCCGGCTTGTCAACCATAAAAATTTTATTTGTATTTTTTTTCATCTATTATTTCATATTCGGCATCAATAATTGTGCCATTATCTTTATCCTCTCGTTCAGAGCTATCATAGGTAAAAATATATCCGCTCTTTTTTAAGTGATATTGAAAAAGCCAAAACCGGATAACCGCATAAATAGCACACAGTGCCCCGATTGTAAAAATCAGCGGTAAAAACATCAGCAAGATGTACCCTGCCAACATTAAACCTATCACACTGATAGCTGTTGATAATATTTTTTCTTTTTGGTACATTCATCTCTCCTTTTGCTAATATAGAAATAAATAGAATAAATTGCAAGTTTTCCCCAACATCTTATTCATCTTGACAGTATTTTTTTATGTGCTATTCCACACATCAGATAATCTTTTGGGGGATAAAAATGTTAGCAAAATTTAATTTACAAGAATTTATCAGTTCTTTTGTGGTGCTATTTGCGATTATTGATGTTCTTGGTTCTATTCCTATCTTCATCCGTCTGCGTAGTTGCGGTAAAAGCATTCATCCGGAAAAAGGTGCTTTAGTTTCTCTTTTCATTTTTTTGAGTTTTTTATACTTGGGAGAAGCATTACTCGATTTATTCGGTATTGATATTTCATCATTTGCTATTGCCGGCTCTTTGATTATTTTTGTCATGGCGGCGGAAATGATTTTGGATATTGAAATATTCAAAACAGCCCCGAATACGCCCAATGACGCAACGATTGTCCCGGTTGCCTTTCCTCTTATTGCCGGTGCCGGAGCACTGACAACGTTGCTATCCATTCGCTCTCAATATGCTTTTATTAACGTTTTATTGGCTATTCTTTGTAATACGATTATTGTTTATTTTGTTCTCAAACTAACGGAGAGAATTAGTAAATTCTTGGGCGCCAGCACAATTTATGTTTTGCAAAAAATCTTCGGTATCATTTTGTTGGCAATCTCTGTTAAGTTGTTTGTAACGAATCTGGCAATTTTGATAGAACGGAATTAAACATAATTTAAGATATTTAGTGATATCATTATTATAAAGATATTTGTATAAGGACTAAATGTAATGGAAAAAAGTACTCTTATTGGTGTGGTTGGCGGATTTCTGTCTGTCGGTGTCGGTATGTATCTCAAGGGAGCAGATCCTCATGCCTTGATTAACCCGGCCGCTTTCTTAATTATTATTGCCGGTACATCTTGTGCCGTAGCGAATGCTATCCCAACAGAAACCCTCAAGTCTTTTCCAAAGTTGGTCAAGAAAGTGTTTGGCGGTCAACAACTTATGGATAAACAAGAGCTTGTCGATTTGTTCGTAGAACTGGCTAAAACAGCAAAAAGAGATGGTAATATGGCTATTGAAAAGAAGGCTAATGAAATTGATGATCCTTTTCTACGTTCCACATTAACAATGGTTGCTGATGGTTTTAATGCAGACTTTATCGCTGAGGTTGTTGAGACAGATATTAAAAATATGGAAAAACGTCACCAAGCAAGAGCTCTTATCTTTTCTCAAGGTGGTATGTATGCGCCGACGTTAGGTGTGTTGGGTGCTGTTATCGGTTTGATCGCCGCTTTAGGTAATTTAACGGATATCGAAAAGCTTGGTCACTCTATCGCCGCAGCATTTATTGCGACAATGCTCGGTATTTTTACCGGTTATGTTATTTGCCACCCATTTGCTACAAAATTAAAGCAACTCTCAGAAGAAGAGGCAACTCTTAAGAAAATGATGCTTGAAGGGGCCTTAGCGTTACAGAGCGGTGCCTCCTCAATGGCAATTGAGGCAAAGTTGCAGGCATTTATTCCTCAATCTCAGCGCAAAGCTAAGGAGTAAACAATGGCTCGTAAAAAGGAACCAGAATTCCCCCATGAGGACCACCCGGACGAGACGTGGCTCGTTCCGTACTCTGATTTGCTGTGCTTACTGTTGGCATTGTTTATTGTATTGTTCTCATCATCCAATTTGGATAAAAATAAAATGGCACAAATGGAGTATTCTTTGGCTGCCGCATTTAATGCTATTCCGACTGACCAACAAAACGGGACGGTCTTGAATTTTATGGAAGATGCCTCTAAAATGGACTTGGGCGAAGATGTCGGTATCGGAGCTGATGGTAAAGGGGCTGTTTTGGATATCAACAGTTTAATTGTATTTGATGGAAATTCTATCAAAATTAAGGAAGAGGCGAAGCCAACCTTAGATAAAATAGCGAAATTATTAGGTGATACCAAGTATAAACGATTTCAGATTGTTGTTGAGGGGCACACAGATGATGTTCCCTTCCGCTCCAAAGAATTTCCGTCTAACTGGGAGTTATCTTCAGCACGCGCAGGTGCAATTGTCAGGTATTTTATAGGCAAAGAGCTTGTCCCTTCTCGTTTTCAGGCGGTCGGCATGGCCGGTATTTCGCCGAAGTATCCCAATTTTGACCATTTCGGGGAACCTATTCCCGAAAATAGAATCCGTAACCGACGTGTTGTTATTCACGTAGAAATTTAGAGTATTTTAGCAATGGAAAAATTTTTAGACTTATTATCGCATCATGCAACCATACCTGCTTCTTGGATGTGGTGCACTTTTGGTGTTATTGTTGTGACTATTTTGTATTTGGACTTGTTTGTTTTTCATCGCCGTAATGAGGAGCCGACGTTTAAGAGTGCTTTGCTACAATGTATGTTTTATGTTTTCCTGGCTGTTCTGTTCGGTTTATTTGTTATTTATGAACGTGGTGTAGAAGATGGCGTTTTGTTCTTTACGGGTTATATGGTTGAAGAAAGTTTGTCTCTGGATAATATTTTCGTTATCTCTGTTGTCTTCAGCAGTTTAGGTGTTCCTCGTCGCTATCAACACCGTGTCTTGTTCTGGGGAATTCTCGGGGCTCTGGTTTTGCGAGCCATAGCCATTTTAGCAGGAGAAGCTTTGGTTTCTAATTTTCACTGGATTTTATATGTTTTCTCAGCTTTTCTTATTTATACCGGTATTCATATGGTGGTCGAGAAAGACAGAGAACCTGATTTTGAAAACAGTAAATTATTCCGCTTTGTGAACAAATATTTTCATGTCACATCCAAGATAGAAGGTGAACATTTTGTAGTTAAGCGTAACAACAAACACTACATCACGCCGCTGTTTTTTGCTTTGATTATTATTGAAGTTATGGATGTTATTTTTGCTCTGGACAGTATTCCGGCTATCTTTTTGATTACGCAGGATGTTTTCATCGTTTACACAAGTAATATCTTTGCTATTTTAGGCTTACGAGCTTTATACTTCTTGTTGGCTGAGATGGTCTACCGTTTTGCTTATTTGAAATATGCCTTATCACTTATTTTAATATTCATCGGCAGCAAGATATTTATTCCTCATTTATTTGGCTTTGAGGTTAGTCCGGCTTTCTCTTTGTCGGTTACTTTTGCACTTATTTTCGGGGGTATCGGTATTTCACTTTTGAAAACAAAGAAAGCTTAAAAAAAATCCCTCTATTAAGAGGGATTTTTTTAGCCTATGGTTATTTTACTTTTTATTATTTAAGTACTTTATAAGATTGTCATAAAACTCTGTTTCACTATCTTTTTTATCCTGAGCTTGAGGAAAAGATTTGCTTAAATCGAGCAGTTCTGCTAAATGCTCTTCCTTTAGGGCCTGCACCTTCTCTAATGTTGCCTCTTTCAAAGAAAGAGCTTGTTCGGTCATCACAACACATTCATCTGCCGCGATATTTGCAACACCGCCCTTGATAAAATAGCTGCTCTTTACGCTGTTATCCTCAGTTAAAACTTCCACAACACCATTATTAAGCAACAAAGTTGTCGGTGCACGATCGGGAATAATTGTCATTCTCCCCAAAGAGGCAGGAACAACAATTTTTGCACAACTTTGCACCGGCAACATCTTTTGCGGCAAAACAATTTTGAGCTGAACTGTCTGATTTGTCATAATCTTCTCACTCTATTATTAAGCTGCGTCTTTCATATTCTTTGCGTTTTCCAAAACTTCCTCGATTGTTCCAACCATGTAGAAAGCTTGTTCCGGAATATCATCATACTTCCCTTCAATGATTCCTTTGAACCCTTTGATGGTATCTTCCAATTTAACAAACTTTCCGGGACGACCGGTGAAGACTTCTGCAACATGGAACGGCTGAGATAAGAAACGCTGAATCTTACGAGCGCGTGCTACAGTTAGCTTATCCTCTTCCGATAATTCATCCATACCCAGAATAGCAATAATATCTTGCAGTGACTTATATTTTTGCAAAATCTCTTGCACACTGCGCGCCACCTGATAGTGTTCCTCTCCTACGACATTCGGTGCCAGAATACGACTGGTTGAATCCAACGGATCCACAGCCGGATAAATACCTAACTCGGCAATCTGACGAGACAACACCGTTGTTGCATCTAAGTGCGCAAAAGTCGTGGCAGGCGCCGGGTCTGTCAAGTCATCGGCAGGCACGTAGACAGCTTGAACGGAGGTAATAGACCCATGCTTGGTTGAGGTAATACGCTCTTGCATCGCTCCCATATCCGTTCCCAATGTCGGTTGATAACCCACAGCGGAAGGAATACGCCCTAATAATGCAGAAACTTCTGATCCGGCTTGGGTAAAGCGGAAGATGTTATCGACAAAGAACAACACATCTTGGTGCTCTTCATCACGGAAGTACTCTGCTTGTGTTAAACCGGTCAGCGCAACACGTGCACGAGCCCCCGGAGGTTCATTCATTTGTCCGTATACGAGAACGGTTTTGGATTTATCTCCCTTCAGGTCAATAACGCCTGATTCAATCATTTCATTGTAAAGGTCGTTTCCTTCACGCGTTCTTTCGCCAACGCCGGCAAAAACAGAGTACCCGCCGTGACCTTTAGCAATGTTGTTAATTAACTCCATAATCAAAACGGTCTTACCGACACCGGCACCGCCGAACAAACCGATTTTACCACCTTTGGCGTACGGTTCCAACAAATCGATAACTTTAATACCGGTTGTCAAAATTTCCGTTTCTGTAGACTGCTCTGTAAATGCTGGTGGTTCACGGTGAATCGGAAATTCCGTTTTAGCCTTAACAGGGCCACGTTCATCAACCGGATCACCTATAACATTGATAATACGACCTAACATTTCCGGCCCGACAGGAACCTGAATCGGGTGACCGGTGTTGATTACCTTTTGTCCTCTGACCAGACCATCCGTGGTATCCATCGCAATGGTACGAACCGTATTTTCACCTAAGTGTTGTTCTACCTCCAAAACCAATTTTTTACCATGGTTGTCACATTCCAGAGCGGTCAGAATATTCGGTAAATCTTTGTTTCGTTCAAACTTAACATCTACAACCGCACCCAAAACCTGAGAGATAGCTCCGTCAGCTAAAGAGGATGCTTTTTTTGATGCACTTGTTTTTGTGTTTTTCACAACAGCAGACTGTTTTGTTTTGGTCGTGCTCTTGTTTGTCTTTTTTTCCGTCATTTTGTTCTCCTCATCATCTAGAGTGCTTCCGCACCGGCAATAATCTCAATCAATTCAGTTGTGATGCTTGTCTGACGCATGCGGTTATATTTTAGGGTTAACTTAGAAATCATATCTTTGGCATTACGGGTTGCGTTATCCATCGAGGTCATACGCGCCCCTTGCTCAGATGCCTGTGCATTGATGATATATGCAAAAAATGCTGTTTTAACATAATTGTCAAGCAAGCCGTTAATTAACTCTTCCGGATGCGGTTCATACTCATACTCGGCTCCGTTAACCAACTCTAACTGAGGTTGGCTGTCCTCCTGAGCCGCGAGCTTAATCGGTAAAAATTGCTCTGATTTTATTTCACGGTTCATAACAGAGTGAAACAAGCTGTATACCGCCTCGCAGACATCAAATTCTTTCGCTAAAAACCCTTGGCATAGTTGCTCTGCCAAGGCCGAAGATTCTGCATAACTGGCTCCCTTGCGGGCAATACCTTCCAAGCAAGAAGATATGTTTTGAGGGCAGAAGCGGCGAATGATATCGCGACCTTTGCGCCCCACACACATAACTTTAACTTGCTTTCCGGCTGCTTCAAGTTCATTGATGCGTTGCAAAGCTACTCTGGCAACATTTGCATTGTAGCTCCCGCATAAACCTCGATCAGATGTAAATACAACCAACAGATATTTTTGCGGATTTGCACGACCTTGCATCAAGTCTGAAACATTAACAGACTTTTCTTGATTGGAGCGCTCTTTGGCAGCAGCACCGGCTCTGGCTAATATCTTGGTAAGACCTGCACTATAAGCCGATGCACTCTCTGTCAATAATTGCGCCTTGCGCAAACGAGCGGCCGCAACCATCTTCATTGCTGAAGTGATCTTTTGAGTTGATTTGATTGATTCAATACGAATCCTTAACTCTTTTAATCCGGCCATTGCTCTTCCTTATGCTGCTTTATCTTGACTTGTAAATTCATTCAGGAAAGCGTCGTAGAAACTCGTTAATTTTGCTTTTAAGTCGTCTGAAATAACCTTTTCCTGTTTGATTTGTTCCAAATATTCCGGATAGTTTGCCTGTATTGCCTCTAAAGATTTTTGCTCAAAATCTTTAATAGAAGACAAAGGCAACTTATCTAAGTATCCGTGAACGCCGGCAAAAATAGCAACGACCTCTTCAGCCACACCCATCGGGTGATATACCGGTTGTTTAAGAAGCTCTGTCAATCGTTCACCACGGGCTAACAGCTGCTTGGTAGAAGCATCTAAGTCTGAGGCGAACTGAGCAAAAGCTGCCATTTCGCGGTATTGTGCCAGATCCAGTTTAATTGTACCGGCAACTTGTTTCATCGCCTTGATTTGCGCAGCTGAACCGACACGGCTTACGGAAATACCAACATTAACTGCCGGACGGACACCTTGGTAGAACAACGAGGTTTCCAAGAATATCTGACCATCCGTAATGGAAATAACATTGGTCGGAATATAGGCTGAGACGTCTCCGGCTTGGGTTTCAATAACCGGCAGAGCCGTTAAAGAGCCCGAACCATTCTTTTCGTTCATCTTTGCGGCACGCTCGAGCAAACGAGAGTGCAGATAGAAAACGTCTCCCGGATAAGCCTCACGCCCTGGCGGACGACGGAGCAATAATGACATTTGTCGGTATGCCGTTGCCTGCTTTGAAAGGTCATCATAAAAGATAACGGCATGCATTCCGTTATCGCGGAAATACTCGCCCATTGCGCATCCAGAATACGGTGCTAAAAACTGCAACGGGGCAGAATCTGATGCTGTTGCCGCAACAACAATCGTGTAATCTAAAGCGCCATAATCTTTCAGGGTTTTCACAACCTGTGCAACAGTAGAACGCTTTTGACCGACAGCAACGTAGATACAGAACAATTTTTCCTTATCTGACCGGGCAGCATCGTTAACTTTTTTCTGATTAATGATGGTATCCAAAATGATGGCTGTTTTACCTGTTTGGCGGTCACCAATGATTAACTCGCGTTGACCACGACCAATCGGAATCAAAGCATCAATAACTTTCAAGCCGGTTTGTACCGGTTCATGCACACTTTTACGCGGCATAATTCCCGGAGCTTTAACCTCGGAATTGCTGTATTCGGTTGCTTTAATTGCCCCTTTGCCGTCAATCGGATTGCCAAGCGCATCAACAACGCGCCCCAGCAGTCCCTTGCCAACAGGAACACTCACGATTTTATCGGTACGGCGAACAGTATCACCTTCTTTAATGGCTTCGTCTGAGCCGAAGATAACAACGCCGACGTTGTCCTCTTCCAAGTTAAGAGCCATTCCCTTAACACCGCTCTCGAACTCGACCATTTCATTATACTGAACTTTATCCAGACCGTAAACGCGAGCAATACCATCACCTACGGATAAAACTTTACCGACCTCAGAAACATCTAAATTGACGTCAGCTTCGGCAATTTTATCTTTAATAATGGAAGATATTTCACTTGCATGTACAGACATTATTGTCCACCTTTCATTATTATTTCTAAACGAGTCAGTTTTCCTGCAATAGAATCATCTATCATCGAAGAACCGTATTTAACAATCAGACCACCTAACAGTTCCGGTTTGATTGTATAGTTTATTAAGACTTTTTTGGATAACTTCTTCTCCAGTAAAGTCTTAAGCTTTTTATCCTGTGCGGCACTTAAGGCTTTAACGGTCAAAACTTCGACCTCTTCAACGCCATGCCGACGATAATAAATATGCTTAAATTCATCTAATGCACCGCTTAATTCCGCCATACGAGAATTCTCAGCCAAGATGTTCAACCACTCGGTTATCTCTTTGCCGAATTTCATCTTTTGGGCAATAGATTTTATCGCCTCGTGCTTCGAATCGATTGTCCATATCGGATTTGCTAAAGCGGTGATAATTTTTTCGTCTTCTGCCAGTAATTGCCGCAGGGTATCAACCTCAGACATAACCTTGTCCGTACGCTTTGTTTCCTCTGCTGCCTGATAAAGGGAAGATGCATAAGTTGAAATAATTTTTGCTTTTGAAATCTTCTTCACGAGTACTCTCTTTCTAATTTCATTTTGCCGTTATATTAAAATCAAATTCTTTCTTTTTTGTTAAAATAATTCATCTTATCCACTTTCCTTTTACATAAAACTGTATGGATCGATATCAACCTCTATACGGACACTGCTTGGGCAAGCCACTTTTGCCAGCCACTCTCTCAGGACAGCCTGTATTTTAATATTACGCGCCGTCTTCAGGAGCAGCCGGTATCGGTATTTTCCGCGCAGCATATAAATAGGTGCCTGAGCCGGTCCCAGAGTAGAAATATAATCATTATTCGGCGCCGTTTGCCCCAAACTAACGGCTACTTTTTCGACCGCATTTTGATTTGTCCCACTTATAATCAATGCGGCCAAACGTCCATAGGGGGGCATTTTAAGAATCTGTCTGGTCTGTTTTTCCAGTGTCAGGAATCGGCTCCGGTCATTTTCGACGAGCGCTTTTAAGACCTCATTGTCAGGATAGAGAGTTTGCACATAGACTGTTCCTTTTTTTTCGCCTCTGCCGGCGCGTCCGGAAACTTGCGATAACAACTGAAATGTCTGTTCTGATGCTCGCAAGTCGCTCCCCATCAGCCCCAAGTCTGCATCGACAATCCCCACAACCGTCAATGAAGGAAAGTGATGTCCCTTCGCGATAATCTGTGTGCCGATTAAAATATCAACCTCGCCCTGCTCCATTTTGCGAATAACCGCTGATACTTCGTTCAGATTTGTTGTTATGTCACTGGAAATAATTTCTACCCTTGCCTTGGGGAATCGCCCTTTTACTTCTTCGGCTATGCGTTCGACCCCCGGTCCGCAAGCTGCCAGACCATCTTCAGAACCACATTCGGGACAACATTTCGGCATATCGACGCTGTACCCGCAATGGTGACAAATCAGTTTTTTTATCTGGCGGTGTTCCGTTAACCACGATGTACAGTGCGGACATTGAATGCGGTGTCCGCAGTCACGACAAATGGTTAATGGCGCATAGCCGCGGCGATTTAGAAAAAGAATCGATTGCTCATTTTTTTCTAAGTTTTCTTGCAAAGCACCGACTAAGGTTGGTGACAGCCATGACATTCCCCAACCGCCTTTTTGCGGTTTATCTTTACGCAAGTCAATAATTTTCACTTCAGGCAATGATGCCGCCGCATAACGACAGGAGAGACGAACGCTGCTATACTTTCCGTTTTCTACGTTACAAACCGTCTCCAAATCCGGTGTCGCGGTTGAAAGAATAAGCGGAATCTTCTCTAATTGAGCACGAACAACTGCCATATCACGCCCTTGGTAATTCACGACATCTTCCTGCTTAAACGAATGATCATGACTTTCATCAATAACAATCAACCCCAGGTCCGGGTAGGGTAAAAACAATGCCGAACGCGCTCCGACAATCACTTTAGCGCGCCCTTCAGCAATAGCAATCCAATTATCGATACGTTCTCTTGTTGCCAACCCTGAGTGCCAACAAGCCGGTTTTACACCGAATCTTTTTTCAAACCTCGTTAACCATTGCGTGGTTAAAGATATTTCCGGAACTAAAATAAGCACTTGTTTATGCTGTTCAAGGGCTTTTGCCACTGCCTCAAAATAAACCTCCGTTTTCCCCGAACCGGTTACACCATCAAGCAAAGTTACAGAAAAACCTTCTCCTATTTTGGCGGTTAACTCTTGGGCGGCGGCGGTTTGCTCCGGTGTCAGAATTACTTTTTGGTAGTCGCTTACAGGAAGAGCAAAAGATTTCTTTTTTTCTTTGACAAAGGGGAGAATAACCCCGCTTTTAATAAGAGTATTCACGACACTTGCCGTTACGCCGGCACCTTTACAAATCTCTGACTTAGAGTAAGGCGCATGCTTCAGTAAATCCATAACATGCCAGCGTGCATCAGAATTTTTGAGTTTTGCCTCGGCCAATGTTTTGCCACTGAGTTTATAAAGCGTTGTGGTCTGCGGCTCATCAAAAACACCGCGAACACTGATAACCATCTTGAGCACCAAGCCTAAAAACGCCATATTGTATTCGGCAACAAAGCGGATAAATTGTCTGATTTCTGCAGAAAGCGGCGGAAAATTAAAAGTTTCAATAATCGGTTTAATTTTGTGTTCGGGAAGTTGTGACGTCCCCCCAAGTTTCCACACAACGCCGATTTGCTCTTCCTTTCCCCATGGGACACGCACAATCGTCCCCAAAGGCAAAGGGGTATCGCTTTGATAATCAAATGGTTCATTAAACGGCAGAGGCAGTAATACGCCGACGATGTGGGAATGCGTTTCAGTCATAGTGGCAGGTTTAGCATAATTTGTCTCAAACCTCAAACCGGATTATGATTTACACACAAAAAAACAAGATACAAATGGCAGGTGAAGTCACCTTGAGCATCGTCAAGAGGTCTGAGAGAGATGACAAAAACAAGGTTTGGGATTTGGTGTCGTGCGCAGATCCCTCCGCTTCGGTCGGGATGACACGGAAGGAAAAAAGGTCGGGATGGCTTCGGGATAAGGCTTTTTTACCGAACTAAAGTTCGGAGATCCTGACGTCGTTCCTTCGGAACTCCTCAGGATGACAAGAAAAAAAGACGGGCGGGATGACAATAAAATGGGAGTGGTCGGGATGACATACCCCTCCTAACCTCCCCTTTGAAATAAGGGGAGGGATAATAGGGACCCTTTTTTCTGTCATACCCGAACTTGATTCGGGTATCCACAGTAAAGTTGCTAATGCATACAAAAAAAACGGAGGGCAAATGCCCTCCGCTTTTTCATGAAAGATATTTCTTATCTTAGAAAGAATATCTCAAACCGGCATACAATTCATTAGCGGTTGTTTCATAAGAAGTTCTGCTGAGAGTTACTTCGTCAGGACCACGGTCCTCCAATGAAGAATCTTTGAATTTACCATAGTCGATATAACGATAGCCGACATCAACAGAAACATTATCATTCAAAGCATAAGCAATACCGGCACCAATCTGCCAAGCAATACCGGTGTGCTTAGCTGTTCCTTCAGCTCTAAACATATCAAATTCATCTATCATAGTACCATGATGTGCAATTTTTGTCTTTGCTAAACCGATACCGGCACCGACATACGGGGTAAACTTGGTGCAAGTATCAAAGTCATAATAAGCATTCAACATATAAGCATGGGTTTTAATCTTATCTCTGGACGAGTATGCTTCACCATCATCATGATACACAGCGTAGGTATTATTCATTCTGGCAGCTGTGTTACGTTGCCATTCCAACTCGGTACGGATGGCACCGCCCTCTAAACCATAAGAAACACCGGCGGCAAAGCTTGTGCCCCATACACGCTTAGAGTCATCATAACTCTGAAAATTTCTTATAACTCGGGTTACTTCCTGCGCACCACCGGGCATAATTTCTCTGCTAGATTGGTTAACATCTAATTTAGCAGCGCTCAATTTAGCAGAAACATAAGGTGTCAAAACACCGGCGTTAGCATTCATTGTAAAAGCAACTGTCGCAACAGTAGCCAGTAATAATGTTTTCTTCATTTAGTTTGTCCTTTCTTAGAAAGTTAGTCACAATATATGTTAGAAATCAAAATGAAAACGATTTGTTTTAACAAATCTAAATTCATCTTAATCGATATATTATGGATAGCAAGTTAATTTTTTACTAATACACATAAGAAATATGTTATTTTTTTATGATTTATGAAGAATCACGGGGGATCTTATTTATTAGGTTAGAATTTTTTATAATTTTCCGCCGTGCAAATAACTATATCGCAATCAAAGGCATTTTTTTGACTTATTTCCTCCTGCAAAACAACTGCCGATTGAATTAAAAACATCTCGTTGTACCAAGAAACAAGTTCTTTGACCTGCTCTATCCCCTGATTCCAAGCTTTAAAGGCAACAAAATCAGGCTCTGCCTCACTGATAAGCATAGATTCATGACGTCGATTGCGAGAGATGATACCAAGAGCTTTCTCCCCTATCTGCTTACGTGCAAAATTAACCTCTTTGGCAAGATGTTCGCTTTTACTTAAATCTATCAATACCCCGTCAGCCTGCCAAATATTGCATTTTTCACAAGCGTTTTCTCCGCTGATTAAAACTAATTTGCGGATTGCGTGAACTCTTTTCACAATCTCTGCAGCATCCGTTGCTCCGGCATCTACGAGAAAACACTCTAACTTAGCGTCATCAATTAAAGCTAAATCTTTATTTGTGAGGTTAACTATAAATTTGTGCATAACATTTCCATCTCTTGATATATTTTTTCTTATTAGGTATTTTCCAATATATTTGATTAATTTGTGAAATGAAAGATAAATTTTTATGAGCGCAAAAAATATTTCTCTCCCCAAAACAATGGCCGCTTTGAAAGACCTTTCGGCATCATTGTCTGCCTGCTCTGCCGTTGTGGGAGAAAAAAAAATTAATGCCGACCAGAAAGATACCGTTTATCAGAATCGTCTGTCTTCGGCTCAACAAAGAATTGATATGCTCATACAGAGCTCTCAAAATGTGATTGAGAACATCAATGATCTTGCCGCTAAAATTGATAAGGTGTTAAATTAAGATGTCACAAGTTACCATAACGATAAATTCTCGTGAATATGCCGTTGCCTGCGAAGACGGGCAGGAAGTCAGCATCATCAAATTATCTCATCTTTTAGATGAAAAAGCCAAACTTCTTACTCAGGGGAATCAGCAGGTTAACGAAAATATGCTGTTGGCCATGGTCGGGTTGTTGCTTGCCGATGAATTAACCGAGCTGAAAAAAAGTTTAGCCAGCGGAACTGCTCCTTCTGCCTCAACGATTATTCAGGGTTATAATGACGAAGATGTCGCCGCCTTGGACAACACCCTTGCCGCACAAATACAAGAATTCACAGGCCAGATAAATTCTCTTGCAAATCAAATAAAAATGTTATAGTTTAAAGGCATAGGAAGGTTACTGTCCTGCGCGTGTTGCCGCAGATCTTCCGAGCCAACATTTTTATATAGGGAACTGTCTCTGAACGAATCGTGGTTCGTTTATATGGTGCCCACCTTAGAGAAGCGGTTCGACAAGAGTGTAAATATACGGCAGGATGGTTCTTCCTCAAAAACTCCCGTTGCGGAGTTTTTTTATGCTAAAACAGTAAGGAATAATACGTGAAAATCATTTATTGCGGAGATGTCGTCGCCAGACCCGGACGTGAAGCGGTTCTGAATAATTTATCTCAAATTAAAGAAACATATAAACCTGATGCTGTTCTTGTGAATATCGAAAATGCCGCACATGGTTTCGGCGCAACACCGGGGATTTGTCGTGATTTTCTGGAGGCCGGTGTTGACGGGTTAATAACCGGCAATCATGTTTGGAACCAAAAAGAACTTATTCCTTTTTTAGACAGTTGTAAGCAAATTATTCGCCCGCTTAATTACGGCGCTCGCAATCCGGGGCGCGGCGCTGCGGAAATCTTATTGGCGAACGGGCAAAAATTGCTTATCATACAAGTTGCCGGACGGCAGTTTATGGAACCCGCTGATAACCCGATTAATGCTGTTGATGATGTTTTAAAAAGTTATAATTTAGGCAAAAATATCAATGCCATTCTTGTTGATATCCATGCTGAGGCAACCTCAGAAAAATTAGCTCTCGGTTACTATTTAGACGGGCGTGTCTCGGTTGTGGCGGGAACGCACACTCATGTTCCCACATCCGATGCTCGTATTTTACCTAATGGGACTGCTTATATCACTGATGTCGGTATGTGCGGAGATTATGAGTCCGTTTTGGGTTTTTCTCCCGAAGAGCCGATTGCTCGTTTGGCAGACAGGTACACCGGCGGTCGCTTAGAACCGGCTAAAGGTAAAGGAACTTTGTTCGGTATTTTTGTTGAAACAGATGATAAAACCGGGTTGGCTAAGCATATCGAACAGATTATTTTGCCAAATGCTCTTTGATTGAATCGAGGGAGCGCTGTATGGCAATTAAGTCTTCATCCGTTCCGAGGCGATGATTCGAATATTTTAAGAGCTTAATCGTTACATTATTCCCCTGCACGGCCTGTGAGATTTGTAAGGCTTTGCGCCAATCAAGAGAGGCATCTTTTTGCCCCTGAATGAGTTCGACAGGACAGTCTATTTTAATTGTCCGGTTGAGCATCTGATTTTGGCGACCGCTTTGCATTAATTTTTTCGTAAAAACATAAGTGAAGTCATCATTTGTAAACTCCAGACGCCCTTGTTTTTGAATTTGATTATTCTGCTCCGGGGTAAAATATTTATCTTCTAAATCAACCGTAAAATCAGGGGCTGCCGCTAATCCCAGAACAGCTTTTACCCGCTCAGGGCGAGCCTCTGCGGCAATTAAGCTCAACCAACCGCCCAACGAAGAGCCGACGACGACAATATCACCTTCAATCATGGTATCAATTACCTCTAAAATTTGTGCCTTCCATAAATTGACATCAACATTCTCGTAATTTCCGGCATCTGAGCCATGTCCGGCCAGTTCATAGCGGAAAAAGCCATATCCGTTCTTTAAACACCAATCGCGAACAGCATCAGGTTTACGCCCCCAAGGGTCGGAATACAATCCGTGCGTGTATAAAATCGTAAACTTGTTAATTTCTGATGTTTTTGCTTTGATATGCTCAATTTTCGTAGTAAATTGTCCTAAAAATTGGTGTTCAGACATTGGGTCTTGCTCCTTAAATAATTATACTAAGGGATAGTAACTACGAAAATGATAAAAAGTAAAGCAGAAAATCAACCTGTGGTTTTACAGGTTCTCCCAGAATTGGAAATGGGTGGTGTTGAAATCGGCACAACTGAGATTGCAGAGGCATTGACGGCTCAAGGAATCAAGAATTTTGTTGCCTCCAAAGGCGGTCGTCTGGTACATGATTTGGATAAGCTCGGCGTACCACACTTTACGCTGGATTTGAAAACAAAAAACCCATTTAAAATGCGGCGTAATGCGGCGAAGTTGGCTCAGTATATTAAAGAAAACGGGATTAACATTGTTCATGCCCGTTCTCGGGCGCCGGCATGGAGTGCTTATTGGGCGGCACAAAAGACCGGTGTTCACTTTATGACGACATTCCATGGTACTTACGGACTGGGTCCTTTCGGACTGAAAAAACTTTATAATCGCGTGATGACTTATGGTGAGCGTGTTATTGCCATTTCTAACCATATTAAGCAACATCTGCTCTCTAACTATGAAGTTGACCCGAAAAAAATTCGCTTAGTTCATCGCTGTGTCAACATCATGCGCTTTAGCCCCGATGCGGTGACGCCGGCGCGCAAAGTTAATATGGTCGAGGAATACAATATTCCTGATGATAAACCGGTGATTTTGCTTGGCGGACGAATTACACACTGGAAAGGACAACATCTGCTTATTAAAGCCTTGGCAAGAATGCAAAATCAGAATTTTTATTGCATTATCGCCGGTGATGAGCAAGGGCGAGAGTCTTATTTGGCTTATCTCAAAAAATTGGCAGAAAAGTATAACCTGTCTTCGCGTATTTGTTTCCATGGTAAAGTTTTGGATATGCCGGCCTTGATGAGTGTTTCGAGTGTTATTGTCTCGGCTGCTATCGAACCGGAAGCTTTCGGGCGGATTTCGGTTGAAGGTCAGGCTATGGGGAAAATCGTTGTTGCCTCTAATATCGGCGGCTCGCTCGACACCATCGCTGACGGCGTCAATGGTAAATTGTTTGAAAGCAATAATCCTTATTCTTTAGCTCAGGCATTGGATTGGGCGCTGTCGCGCAGTGAAACCGAGCGTCAAAGAATTGTCGATGCCGGCTTCAGAAACGTTAACGATAATTTCACAAAAGAAATTATGTGTGACAAAACTATTGCAGTTTATAAAGAACTGGTATAGTTTATAAAAGTTCTTTTTCGCTCAAAGGATCCTCGGATCAAGTCCGAGGATGACGGAGAGGGGATAGAGCTGATATAACTTGTAGAAGTTGCCTGATTTTCAGGCAATATGATTTAACTTATAATATAAATAAAGGAATTTAATATGGTTGCGATTAAACTTCCTGACGGAAGTGTTTTAGATATGGAAAGCGGTGTCAACGGTTTTGACATTGCAAATAAGATTAGTGCAAATTTAGCCAAGGCGGCTTTAGCTGTTAATGTCAACGGAACTTTACAAGATTTAAGCACTCCTATCACTACCGACGCAACCGTAACAATCATTACCGGTAAAGATAAGGAAGGCTTACACATTTTGCGCCACACCTGTTCTCACGTTATGGCTCAGGCGGTTAAAGAGTTATGGCCTGATGTTCAAGTTACCATCGGACCGGCTATCGAGAATGGTTTTTATTATGACTTTGCCCGTAAAGAACCGTTTACGACAGAGGATTTTGCGAAAATCGAAGAGAGAATGCATGAAATTGTTAAGCGAGATGAAAAGCTAGAGCGAATCGTCATGCCGCGCAATGAGGCTATCAAATTCTTTAAGGATTTGGGCGAAAATTATAAGGCGGAAATTATTGAAGATTTGCCGGAAAGTGAGACAATTTCTCTCTATCGCCAAGGTAATTTTACGGATTTGTGCCGCGGACCGCACGTTCCGTCAACCGGCAAAATCGGCGATGCCTTTAAGTTGATGAAAGTTGCAGGGGCTTATTGGCGCGGTGATTCTTCTAAAGAAATGCTGCAGCGTATTTATGCAACAGCTTGGGCAAGCAAAAAAGAACTGTCCGACTATTTAACCATGATGGAGGAAGCCGCCAAGCGTGATCACCGCAAACTCGGTCGTGAAATGGATTTGTTCCATTTTGAGCCGGAATATGCTCCCGGAGCGGTTTTCTGGCATGATAAGGGCTACAAAATCTATCGCAAGTTGATTGAATATATGCGTAACCGCCAAGAGCACAACGGATACATTGAGATCAGCACGCCGCGCGTTATGGATCGTGTTTTGTGGGAGACTTCCGGTCACTGGGAGAAATACGGCGCTCATAACTATTCCGGGCAGACGGAAGATAAAAAGTGGTTCTGTATTAAGCCAATGAACTGCCCGGGCGGATTGCTCGTTTACAAACAAGGGATTAAGTCTTATCGTGATTTACCGTTACGTGTGGCTGAATTCGGTAAAGTTAATCGTTATGAGGCATCAGGGTCTTTGATGGGGTTGATGCGTGTTCGTGAGTTTACGCAAGATGATGCGCACATCTTCTGCACGCTGGAACAAATGGAAGAAGAATGCATTACCACGCTGAAGCTTATCTTCAATATCTATGAGGATTTCGGTTTTGATAAGGTAAAAATTTACCTGTCAACGCGCCCAGAAAAACGTATCGGTTCTGATGAAATTTGGGATTTATGCGAGAAATCTCTGGCTCATGCCTTGGAAAAACATGGTTATGAGTATGAGATCAATGAAGGCGAAGGTGCTTTCTACGGTCCGAAACTCGAGTTTATCTTAAAAGATGCAATCGGTCGTGAATGGCAATGCGGTACAATTCAGGTCGACATGAATTTGCCGCAACGTTTCGATATTTCTTATATCGGTGAAGATGGCGAGAAACATCAACCGGTGATGTTACACAGCGCATTGTTCGGCTCTATCGAGCGGTTCCTCGGTATTTTGATTGAAAATCATGCCGGACGTTTGCCTTTGTGGCTTTCTCCGGAGCAAGTTGTGGTAGCTCCTGTTACCTCTGATTTTGATGACTATGCTCAAGAGGTTGCTCAAAAGCTTAATGCTGCCGGCTTAAAAGCTAAAACAGATTTACGCAACGAGAAAATCACTTATAAAATTCGTGAACATTCTGTTGCCAAGATTCCGGTTATTGCGGTTGTCGGCGCAAAAGAGAAAGAGAACAAGACGGTTACTATTCGTCGTATCGGCTCTGACAAACAGGAGGTTTTGGGTTTGAATGACTTGATTGCAAAATTGGTCGAAGAAGCCAAGATGCCGCATTTGGAAGAGTAAAGGATAAGCTGTTAAATTAAGGGGAACAATAAGGTTGTTCCCCTTTTTTCTTTTAAAGAAAATATTGTTTATAAAAAATAATGCTTGACGGATAAAAAAAATGCATATATAAATTGCCTAGTTTGTCGGATGGTCCCATCGTCTAATGGTTAGGACATCGCCCTTTCACGGCGGTAATATGGGTTCAAATCCCGTTGGGATCACCAATTCAAAAAACTCCCCTATCATGGGGAGTTTTTTGTTGTTGACCCTAGGGCTTTCAGCGAGTTCAAATGTTTGATTTTTGAAAATGAGAATTTTGAGAAATTATTTGAACTCTTGTTAATAAGTTTCTTTATTTTGCAGAATTGAATTTTATTTTTCTTTTAATATTGAGAACCGTTGCTATCACGAGAACGGCTCCCAACAAAATACCTTTTATTATATAGCCCCAGCTAACATATTCTACCAGTGTTGAATAATATTCTTTACCTTTATACGCAGTCATGGCTTTCTGATACCCGACAAT
This sequence comes from uncultured Rhodospirillales bacterium, assembly GCA_902778645.1. Taxonomy (GTDB): domain Bacteria; phylum Pseudomonadota; class Alphaproteobacteria; order RF32; family CAG-239; genus Scatocola. The sequence goes on from CACYYO010000026.1 coordinate 19,497, forward strand.
CATTTCCGGAACCATAAAAAATATTAAATCAATGCATATCAATATTCCTAAATATTTGATATATGTCTCTATATAAGGATGTTTTTCAAAGAAACTCAAAAATTTAAAATGTTTTTTTATGCATAGAGTTATTAAACTTCCTATAAATGTCAGAAATAAAATGATTTGAATAAAATCATTCGGAAATAAAAAAGAGAGGATAAAATAAATACCACCCAGATTGAATAAATCATTCCAAAACGTTTTCATTTTATCTCTCCTTTTTCATTATTTATTTTCTTGACGCTTTAAGTCTTCATAAGTTAGTTGTCCTACAGCACCCAGTCTTCCTATATTAAAACCTTGATTAAATTTTTTTACAAGAGGAAAATGATTTAAAATAAAATCTCCTGTTGCATTATTAGTTTTCAATGGATTTTGAGGGGAAGACATTTTATACATTTTGTATGCTGTAGATGCAATATTTGGCAAAGAATAAACACCTTGCGAATTTGATATAGGCGAACTATCTTGCTCTGAAGAGTTCATTACACCATTCCAGAAATCTTTAGGATTTCCATCATTCGCTTGCATATTATTCTGTGCAAATTGCGTCGGTTGACTGAAGGTCGTATTTTGTGGTTGCAAATACGGGTTTGGTGTATCAGCTGATGGGACATCGACTGTTTCGACATCGTTTAATGAAGTCCAATCATTTTGCCCCGGTACAACATAATAATACTCGCTTTCTCCTACTTTCGGATTAGTTCTTCTTAATGGCTTTTGACCACTAAAAATA
>CACYYO010000027.1 GCA_902778645.1 uncultured Rhodospirillales bacterium
TTATCCGGATACAGCACAATCTGCTAAAAAGCTTATCACGCAAGCAGAAATGGCAATTCGTCAGTCATTATCCGAGAAAAAAAGTGAGATTGTCTTTTTTGGCGCTTAATCCCAGAAGCTTTTTCCTTCTCTTAAGATTTGATGGGCGTGGGGAGTGTACCCATCAGTTGAATGAACAATGAAAGCCGGTAGAATTTCGGTCGGGGCTTTGGAGTCTTTTTGGGCAACAATCATGACACGCTTGGCTTTGGGACCTTCTTTCGTAAACAGCGGAATAATTTTGATGGCACCGGCTTTGTTATGGAGAGCAAGAAGGATTTCATCTATAGCTTCGGCACGATTAATCATGTAGAAGTAACCTTGCGGCGCCATCATCTTAAGCATAAATTTAATCCATTCACTTAGATTAAAATCGGTATGATTGTGCGCTTGAGCTTTACTCTTGTTCGGGGAGGGCATATCATGATCAGAGTAGGGCGGATTAGAGATGACATGCTGAAAGCTGCATGGTTTTATAAAATCAATCTTATCTCTGATATCACAGTTCTCATAGTGCAAAATATCCGAAAAGCCGTTAGCCTCAGCACTCATATTAGAAAGTTCAGCCAAATCAGATTGTAATTCCAACCCTAAAATTTGAGGATTTTGAGTTCGAAAACGAGAAGCCAGGCAAAGCGAGATTGCGCCCGTGCCGGAGCCGACATCTAAAATATTATCCCCTTTTTTTATAGCTTTGATAAGAGAAGAGACCATAATAGCGTCAGTCGAAGCGCGGTAACCATTAATTGGTTGAAAAATTTTAACCTGCCGATTTAGGAGATAATCTTGCGTATAATTGAGCATAAACTACCAAAATCCTCTTGCTGTTTAGAAATTAATGCGTATAACTTAGCCTAAGTTTTGGAAAATGAAAAGAGAAAAATAATGCGAAAATTCGGTGTGAAATTATGGAGCAGGGATTTTGCAAAGAACCCGGAGTTTGCTCGTCAGAGTGTGGCCAAAGTTAAAGAAGGTTTTTTTGATTATATTGAGCTGTTTGTGCCGCCGCAAACATATGACGATTTTTATGTGCAAGTTGCCGAAGAATTTAAGGGCGTAGAAACCATTATTCATGCCCCGCATGCTGTTTTTGGTATGGATACCGGTGATGAGAGTCGATACGTGCAAAATTGTAAAGATTTGCGTGCCTCTCAGCAGTATGCGGATTTGTTAAAAGCAGAGATTATTATTTTGCATCCCGGTTTTAATGAAGGAGAAAAGTATCTGGCAGAAACCATCCGGCAATTCCAGAAAATTAATGATAAACGACTCGCCGTAGAAAACTTACCGTCCTATTGCTCATCGACAGGGCGGGAATTGCATGGGACTTCCCCAAAACAAATTCAAAGAATTATTGCAGAAACAGGGTGTCAGTTTTGCTTAGATTTTTCACACGCAATTTGTGCGGCAAATGCCCATGGAAGAGATGTGTGGGCTGATTTGGAGGCTTATCAAGCCTTAAATCCGGTGATGTACCATATGTGTGACGGGGATTTTGCAAGTGATAAAGATGAACATCGTCACTATGGCGAGGGAAACTATCCCTTAGCAGATTTGCTGAACAATTATACAAAAGAGGATACTTTTATGACGATGGAAACAGGGCACGGCATTCCAACCGATATTCAACCATGGCTTGAGGATATAAAATATTTGAAAGGGTTTTTGAAAAAATAAATTTGACAAACAAATAACAGTTAATTACACTGCACACAGTACCATTGATTGCTAAACAAATGCTGTTTTATACGGAAACCAGAAATAATCGAAAAGTTTATCATTGCGGAAGAATTCGCTTTGCTCTTCGCTTGCGCCCCTCATGCCTGCGTGTGCTTTTCTATCGTTTCCGGCAAAAATTTCGCACAGCTCAAACGGTTTGTTATACCTGCATCTGCGGAGATTACGATCATTTAGAGAGCCACAACTATATCAACCCTGCATGGGATTATATTTGTTTCACGGATAACCGGAATTTATTGGCAAAAAAATGGGTTGGAATTTGGCAGATCAAACCATTGGTGTACAGCCAATCGACAGCCTCAAATAACAATCGTTACCACAAATTTTTTCCGCATAAAATATTACCTCAGTATCAAGCCAGTGTGTATATTGATGCTAATGTGAATGTCTTAACCGATAAACTCTCCAAAACTATTGCCTCACGCACAGGAACGTTTTTATTACCCAAGCATTTTCGAAACAACTGCATTTATCAAGAGCTGAAGTCTATTGTTGAAGATGGCAAAGATACATTTGAGCATATGGAAGTTTTGCGGCAGAAGTATGAGACAGAGCATATGCCCCACGAATTAGGCTTTACCGAGAATAACGTCATCTATCGTGTTCATGCGGATGAAACATTGCACCCGCTTATGGAACAGTGGTGGCAGATGTTGCTTGATTATTCTAAAAGAGACCAAGCCAGTTTGATTTATATCTTATGGAAAAATGGCAAAAACGTCAATGATTACACCTTTGATAATTGCCGTTTAGATAATTTAAATTTTTGCGTCACGGACCATAAAGGAAAATAGAGATGGAAAATTTAAAACAGATAAACATAGCATTTTCTTTTGATTATAATTACTATCGCCAAGGTGTGGTAGCAATTTCAAGCTTATTGGACGTTTCCCCAGGTATATCATATAACATATATTGTCTTATCAGTACGGATGTAACACCAGATGTTCAGGAAGAAATAACGCAAATAGTTCATAAAAAATCTCCGCAATCATCAATAACGTATATTAATATGGAAGATAAGTTTGAGCAGGCTTTCGAAATTCGAGGTATATCCAAAGCTTCTTATTATCGGTTGATGCTACATAGACTGGTACCGGTAGATAAAATTATCTACTCTGATGTTGATGTGTTATTTCAAAAAAGTTTGGAAGAAATTAATCGAATTGATATGGAGCCATATTATTGGGGCGGTGTGAATGCCATTACAATTAACACGGAATCTTATCGGAAAGAACTATGCCAAACTTATGATTATTGGAATACGGAACTGAAGAATATCGGCAAAAATTATAAAAACGGCGGCTTTTTAATCCTAAATTTGAAAAAATGGAGAGAAGCAAATTTAGATGAAAAAATCATAGAAATGTCAACTAAGAACTATTATTTTCAAGATCAAGATATAATTAATATTTTATTTGTAGATAAACAATCTGAGGTGTTAAATCTTCCGCCACAATGGAATTATACATTTGCCAGAAACACATTTGATCAACAAGAACTTCAAAAACATAATATCTCCCAAGAAGAATACAAAGAAACAATGAATAATATTGCAATGATACATTATACTGGTCTAAAACCATGGAATGATAAAAAAGTACCCTTTGCAAATAAATGGTGGAGTTATGTAAAAAAAGAAACGCCATATTACAGCTATTTCAAAAAAAGATATGAAAAACTCGTAAACGAGCAACGTCATTTTGAATACAGATATCATTTTCTAGGAATTGATATATTATCTAAACAACAAAAAAATAATAAAAATATATATAGAATATTAGGTTTTAAAGTAGCTATATAGGCTACCAAACGACATAGGAGAAAACATGAGTTTAATTTTTCATATTGAAAAATCAGATAACAAAACAAGTTTTTATGCCTGTAATCACAAGTTATTCACCATTAAACATAAATCAAAGTATCGCAAAATTTATGAAAAGAGGTTTAAAGGTCTGACCGAGGCAGAACAACGTTATATTCTGGAACAACAGTTTATCCGAAATACCGGTTATCCGCTTAATTTAGACAATCCGCAAACCTTTAACGAAAAGATTCAGTGGCTCAAACTCTATGACCATAATCCCCTCATGACCATTTGTGCCGATAAAGTGGCTGTTCGTGATTATATTAAAGAAAAAATCGGTGAAGAATATTTGGTGCCGGCGCTTGGTATCTATGATAAGCCGGAAGATATTGATTTTAATAAATTACCCAACCGCTTTGTGCTGAAAGTCAATTGGGGCAGTGGGCAAAATATCATTGTCAAAGATAAATCTACACTTGACATTGAAGCCGCTAAAACCCAACTCGCCGAATGGATGAAACCGGAAAATAATCATTACTATGATTTTTTGGAATGGGCATATAAAGATATTAAGCCGAAAATTATAGCAGAAAAGTATATAGAACAGATTGATGGCAAATTACTTGATTACAAGTTTTTCTGCTTCAATGGCAAAGCCTTATATATGCAAATAGATGTAGATAGACAAACAAATCACATGCGTAGCATATATGATATGAATTTTGAAAAACAAAATTTTTCTATTAAATACCCTATATATAGCGAAACAATAAAGAAACCGAAATATTTCGACAAAATGAAACAGTTATCTGAACTATTTGCACATGATTTTTCTTTACTTCGTGTTGACTGGTATGAAATTAATAATCAACTAAAAGTTGGCGAACTAACGTTCTATTCTGAAGGTGGACAGGGGTGCTTTGAACCAAAAGAATGGGATTATAAATTGGGAGAGTTAATTGAATTACCGATAACTGAAAAATAAAGGTTTCAATTTTGAGAGTTAATAAATGGCTAAAGATATAAAAATATATATGCTTCACAAATATATTAAATCTGTCGATGATATTTATCAATCATTACATATTTCTCAAAATGATATTCATTTTATATGGGACGATCAAAATCCTGATTATATCATTGCCACAGAGTGGATTTATTACGAGCCGAAGCTGTATCAAAAATTTATGTCGTTACAATGCTCTGAGGTCATTAATATTTTTTTTGCGGGAGAATGTCTTGAGCCGGATTTGAATATTTTTGATTATGCTATTGTTTTTGACAATGACTTGCAACTCAATGATCGGATTTGTAAAATACCGACATTGGAGTTTTTCCACAAATATGTGACGGAAGAATTATATAAAAAGACGAATAATCCGTCAGAAATATTGCGACAAAAAACAAAGTTTTGTAATTTTATTTATTCTAACGGAAAAGCACATCCTAACAGAGATAAGTTATTTTATAAAATTTCGGAATATAAAAAAGTTGATGCGCTCGGGCAACATCTGCGTAATATTGAAGTTGCAGATTACTTTGTTGATGAACGGGTAAAAAAAGATTATAAATTTACGATTGCTTCAGAAAATGCCTGCTACAGAGGCTATACCAGTGAAAAATTATTGCTGGCATTTCAAGCACATACTGTTCCGATTTATTGGGGCGATCCGGATATAGAAAAATTTTTTAATCCCAAAGCTTTTATTAATGCTAATAAAATGAGTTTTGATGAAGTAGTTGAAAAAGTCAAAGAACTTGATAATAATGATGAATTATATTGCCAAATGTTATCAGAGCCACCAATGACGGAACAACAAAAACAAATAGAATATCAAGTGTTTATATCAAACATATTTATGCAATCAAAAGAAAATGCCAAACGAGTAGCAGAGGGATTTCATCCCGAAAATTATCGCCGTTTTGCCAAAACTTTAATATCTCAAGATGTTTATAATCCGCAACAACAAGATAATTGGTTATACAGCATTACCTCATCTAAAGGAAAAGTATCTGTTTATTTAGGAAAATATAAAATTCTTTCATATCATAAAGGATAACAAAAATGAATACAGTAATCGCTAACGAAGAGATTAACCCACAAAAACTCCAACGTGCCCGAGAAATTATCTTGCACTTACAAAAGCAAATGCCGGACTATATTGCCAAAGGTCATGGTCCGTTTTTGGCCGCCATTTATGATGAGAAGGGCAACCTCATTGCCCAAGAGGCAAACAGCGTCGTTTCTGAGAACTGCAGCCACAATCATGCCGAAATGAACACCATTAAAGCGGCCGAAAAAAAGCTGAATACCTATGACTTATCTTCATATAACCTCAGTTTATATGTCACTTCAGAGCCTTGTATGATGTGCTTAGGCGGGATTATGTGGTCAGGTATTAAAGCCGTTTATTACGGCGTACCATCCCAAAGAGTGGAAGAAATAACCGGTTTTGATGAGGGATTCAAGCCCGATTGGTTCAATGAGTTCAAAAAACGGGGTATCACGGCCTACGGAAATATTGAAGTCAAAGCCGGAGAGCAGGTGCTTAAAGAGTATGTCAGCGGCGGTCATACAGTCTACCGTCCGGAAAGATAATTTTAGACAAAATATATTGACATATATAAATATTTTTAGTATAACACTAACGACAACACATATTATTAACTTATAAAAAAAACAAAATGAAAGAGAAATTTTTTCAGTGGAACAACGTGCTCTATACGGGCATTGCTTTGTGCGTGATTGCCGCTCTGATTTTCTTCTGCGGTTTCTTCACAGCGAATGTCGCCTCCCTGCAGGGCTATCACCGGCTGGTTCTGAATACCTTTGCCTGGGTGGGCGTGATTGGTAGCCTGCTGTGCTATCTCTGGGCATTGCCTTATGTCATCGGCTGGATTGCTGAGACAGTGCGTTATTATGTGCGTCGCTGGCGCTATGGCTACGGATACTAAAAAATTAAAGCTCGTCATAAAGGCGAGCTTTAATTTTTATGAAAAAAGCATACATCTTTTACGTTGATAATTTCAGGAGAATATATATGAAAAAAGCATTGTTTTTGGCGATAATGCTGTTAACCGGCTGTAGCGATTATTATGCCGGAGCACGCTCGGATGTTTACATCACAACCACTGCCGGCTTGGGTCAAAAAATAGGGGAGGTGTCGTTTCAAGACACCTCTGACGGTTTACGGGTCACGGTTGATTTGCAAAACATTCCGCAAGGTGAGCACGGTTTTCATATTCACGAAAATCCTGATTGCGGTGCTTTAGCTGATGCTCATGGGCAAATGCAGCCGGCACTCAAAGCCAGAGGACACTACGATCCTTATAAAACAGGTCATCACTTAGGACCGAACCAAAAACAAGGACATCAGGGCGACCTCCCGTATTTAACTGCCGACCAAAACGGACAAGTCAAAACCTCTTTTTATATGCCGAATTTACAAGTCAAAGACATTAAAAATCGCTCACTCATAGTCCACGCCGGCGGTGATAATTATCGCGATACACCTTTACCCTTGGGCGGAGGAGGGGCTCGCATCGCCTGTGGCGTGATTGAATAAGCATTAATAAAAAAGACACTGCAAGGGTGTCTTTTTTTATTGGTCGCGCACATAGGTATCAAATTAAGAAACAGATACCATTCGGAAACTATGTAAATTTATAGCACAAAGCAAGAGGGCAATAGTTGTAATCCCATAGAGGGTACCAAATATTTAAATACCGACAGAGTGGTTTTTTGAGATTTTTTTATTTAATTACAATGAGATATACCGGCAGAGAGCTTTTGACTTGACTTATTAATTTTTCTAAGCGTTATTGTCATCTAAATCACAAAAACTGGAGGACAAGATGTCAGAACAAACAGAAAAACTAGTTAAAATCATCATGCCGGATTTGCTAAATTATCTCGAAATGATTGAAAGCGGAGAGATTATTGAAAAACGCCTTGAGAAAAACCTTTCTTGCAAACAAAAGGAAGATAAAGAGCAGGGCGAGTATGAAGATGATAAAATTACATAAAGTAAGGGCGTGGTTTTTACACCACCCCCTTTCTTATTTTTAAGCAACTTCTTCATCAGCAGCCACGTCATCATATCGCTGCATTTGTTGCAGCTCCAGAGCTGCTTTCAAAGCCATCGGATGAGCCTTTGCCAGCTCTCTGATCACAGAGAGATAGTCCTCCGGATCAGGATAAGATTTACCGGCTATGTTCCACTCGGTACCCCAGTGCAATCTGCACTGGATCATGCCTTCGGCATTATACTGAGTAGCTTCCCCAAAGCAATTCACTCGATATATTTTTTCATCTTTTAGGATGAATATATCGTGCTGAGCCCCTCCAAAGTCGGTAGAGGAAATAATACCTCCCGACAAATCATCTTGATCATGTCCAAGATATTTGCCATAATAGCTACCTTTTTTATCCCTAACTTCACAGTTGGGGTAAATATATAGTTCGCTATATTCCCACTTCATTGGGCGGAGATATTCAATCCCTTTCCGGTTTGCCTCTTTGCGAGGTATAATCGTCGAGAGACCGAGCGAAGCACCGGCTCTGCATAAAACACTCCCACCATTAGGCAGAAGTATTGCATAATCAGGACGACGCTCCTCACCGTTGAAATTTACCATGTTGTTGCTATTGTTGCGTGTTGTCATACCTATTTTGGGTTTTGACAACCTGAGAAATCTCGGACATCATAACAAAAATACCTAATCAATAAATTGCTCCTTATACTTTAGAAAAAAGCGTCATTTGGTTTCAACTAAGCCCAAATCTATCGAAATGGGGGGACAAGGCTAGCAACAAGCCTGTGAGCTGTTAAAAAACATACTCGCGAGTCCATACGTAAAAACGTATTGAGGTTAATTCCTCTACCAAAATTATCTTTAATCTTCCATATAAACCACAAAATATCTTTCAATATTCCGTCATTTAATCTTCAAAATCTCAAGCCTCAACAGTAAAGTAGCATAAAGTTCTACTGTTGAGATGAAACATAATAACCGCCAGATTTTCATCTGTATGCTTGCGGGGCTATAATCCTTGTTCTAATGGAAAAATTTGAGATGCCACCCTCAAATCTAAAAAGGACATATAGCCCGCTTGCGCGGTTCTAGAATATATCTAGAATAATATGTCATCACCTTTTAATATACCACATTTTAAAGGCTGAATCAATAAAAATCGTACATTTGAATTTTAATGGTCGGGACTATAGGATTGGCTCATAAATTCGCCGCTGCGTCACATCTGCCTTACGGCACCGGCGTTCTTCCGCCCGCCTGATGTTCCTGGTCGAACTACTCCCTCGTAGGTTCGAATGAATCTCATATTTCGACCAATAAAAAACCACCCATAAAGGGTGGCTTTTTATTGGTCGGGACTATAGGATTCGAACCTACGACATCTTGCTCCCAAAGCAAGCGCTCTACCAGGCTGAGCTAAGTCCCGAAATATAACAATCTCTTTCAGCTTTCGACGTCTCCAAAGCAAGCACTCTACACGCAATCGGCGTACCGATCAGGCTGAGCGAAGTCCAGAAACTGAAACTTCATGTAATCTATCAAATAAATTTTATTTTGCAAGCGTTTTTTTATCGTTGCTTTATAAAAAAGCCTATGTTATACCGAAGACAATATTTGATAATGAAGGATAAGAAAAATGAACATAGCAATCATCGGGACAGGATATGTCGGATTGCCGACAGGAGTAGGTTTTGCCGAACTCGGGCATAATGTCATTTGTATCGATAAAGATGAAGGTAAAATTTCAGCGCTCTGTCAGGGTAAAATAACACTGTACGAAGATGGTTTAGCAGAATTACTGAACAAAAATTTTTCTTCCGGTAAAATCAAATTCACCACCTCCATGCAAAAAGGTGTTGCGGGGGCAGATGTCGTATTCTTGGCTGTCGGGACCCCGCCGCATCCGGTGACCAAAGAGGCTGATTTACAATATATTTTTGCTGCTGCTGAAGAATTAGCTCAATATTTAAACGGATACACCGTCGTGGCTGTTAAATCCACCGTTCCCGTCGGTACCGGCGATAAGGTTGAGGCTTTGATAAAAGCAAAAAATCCGACGGCTGATGTCGATATTATTTCCGTGCCGGAATTCTTGCGAGAAGGCTATGCTGTCAAAGATTTCTTTAATCCGGACAGAATTGTCATCGGCTCCGATTCTGAGCGAGCTAAAAAAGTTATGGCAGAACTATATGCTGACTTTGCCGATAAAACAGAAATCTTATATGTTAACCGTCGCTCCTCAGAAACCATTAAATACGCCTCCAATGCATTTCTGGCTGTTAAAATTCATTATATCAATGAAATGGCCAACCTTTGCGAGCAAACCGGTGCCGATATTAATGAAGTAGCCAAAGGGATGGGACTTGACAAACGTATCGGCAATCGTTTTTTGAATGCCGGTCCCGGTTACGGCGGCAGTTGTTTCCCGAAAGATACCATGGCTATCGCTTACATTGCTCGTCAGTATGGTGTGAATATGACGTTGATTGAAGATGTTATCAGAGAAAACGCCGCTCGTAAAAAACAAATGGCACGCCGCATCTTAGAAACAATTGACAATATTCCGCATGCCAAAATTGCTGTTTTAGGCTTAGCCTTCAAAGAGGGGACAGATGATTGTCGCGAAAGCCCGGCCATGGAAATTGTCAATGAACTACTGGCAAACGGAGCGGATATAACAGCTTACGATCCTCAGGCTATGACGAACGCGCAAAAACTGCTGGGCAACAAAATAACCTACGCCCCTAACGCATATGCCGCAATTGAGAATGCTGATGTTTTAGCTATTTTAACCGAATGGCCGGAATTTAAAACTTTAGATTTAAGAAAAGTGTATAACACTATGAAAAACAAGAATATTGTTGATTGTCGTAATATGCTTAATAGAAAAGAGGCAGAGGCTTGTGGCTTTCATTACACATGTATTGGCTACAAGAAAAACAGAGCACAAGAGCAAACAGAAAATGCCGCTTAGTCAGAAAGGTAAAATCTTTTAAATTAAAAATAAAAATCTTATCAATTTTTTAAAAGTATTATCCTAAACTATCCTTCAAGTATGAATGTATGGAGAAAGGATAATGTTTTTAGGTGATGAGTTTTGCAATCCGTTTGATGGTAATCCGGAAAATTTCTGGATGAAGCTGGAACATTGCGGGCGTTACCTCTATGCGTATGATCAAGTAAAAAAGTCGGATGTTATTGCCGACATCGGGTGCGCAACCGGTTATGGTACTTATTTTCTGGCTCAAAAAGCACGTCTTGTTATCGGTGCCGATAATAAAGAAATTTATTTAGATTATGCAAAACATAATTACCATTCTTCAAACATTTATTACGTTCCGGTTGATTTGGAAACAGAGACTGAGACACTGGCTAATCGTAATGTCACTAAAATCATCTGTTTCGAAACTTTAGAACATACACGCTGCCCGTTAGATATTTTATCTTCATTTTATAAGATTTTACCTATAAAAGGGGAGGCTATTATTTCTTTTCCGAACAATGTTTATGAGAAATTTGATGAAAACGGCAAAAATTATGATCCATATCATTTATCAGTCGTGTATTTACAGGAGTTTTTACGTCATGCACAGCAGCTGGGGTTTAAGATAAAACATGTACTTGGGCAAACGTTGATGAACGATGTAACAGCTCAAACCAGTTTCATTCAAAAGAAATACCATATGAGCATGGATGATTTGTACCAATATGATATGGAAAGCATTATCTATTTCAGCAGGCATTATGCTTATCCGGATGATTTTGATGTTCCACACAGTTATTCTTTTATTGTACATTTGCAAAAATAAAAGCAAAGGAGGTCTGAATGAATAAAAAATTACTTGTTTTGTGTGCTTCTTTGATGATGTCAACATCTTTGACAACCTTTGCCGAGGATGAAATTCCTGAGGAAATTCCGGTTTATAAAGAGAATATGCTTCATTATGATGCAAAATCTCAACTAATGCTTGATAAGCAAAATAGACCGATTACGGGGATATTTCAGAAATATTATGCAAATGGCACATTAGCCGAAGAAGCATATTTTTTTGAGGGGCGTCCTCATGATTATGATAAACATTACTATGACAATGGCCAGTTAAAACAAGAGATACAATATAAAAACGGTTTGCTGGACGGTATGATTAAAGAATATGATGCTAACGGTAAAATCATGCGAGAAACATCCTATGTCGACGGGAATGTCACAGGTATCACCAAAAACTATAATCATGGCAAATTAGTATCTGAGAGCACCTATAAGAATGGTATACTGGATGGCGTTGTTAAAGAATATGATGCAAACGAAAAAATAATGAGAGAGACGACCTATGTCGCAGGGAGCGTAACCGGTGTCACCAAAAATTACAATCAAGGAAAGTTATTTTCTGAAATCACATATAAAAACGGTCAATTTGATGGCCCGTACAAAGAATATAAAAATGATAAGTTAGTCATTGAATCTAATTTTAAAAATGGTCAAAAGGACGGCATAACAATTCTTTATGATGAAAAAGGCAATAAGAAGTCCGAAGAATCGTATCAAAATAATATACTTGATGGTTTATCCGTCTACTATTTCTCTGATAACCGAAAAAAATCAGAGATTTCGTATAAAGCCGGTAAATTAAATGGCACATCTATAGAATATTATGACAATGGTAAGAAAAAATCAGAAATTTCATATTTAAATGATATCCTTAACGGCGTTGCTACCCATTATTATGAAAATGGGAATAAAAAATCGGAAATAGGGTACAAAAATGCCATTTTAAATGGTGTATATAAAAAGTACAATGCACGGGGACAAATCTTGATAGACTCTGTATTGAAAGATGGTAAAAAGAATGGGTTATGTGTTAAGTATTACGAGAATGGCAACAAAAAATCGGAAATCAGTTATCAAAACGATGAATTTTATGGTATTTACAAAACTTATGCGGAAAACGGGCAGAAATTAGTTGATACAGTTTTAGATAACGGATTAGAAGACGGCCTGAGCCTTGTTTACTATGAGAATGGCAATCAAAAATCAGAAACAAACCATCAAAAGGGGGTCTTAAACGGAACTTATAAACTCTACAATGAGCAAGGTGTTTTAATCTTGGATACAATGTTTAAACAAGGTCAACTGGATGGAAAACTGAAAGAATATTATGATGACGGCAAAATTAAAACAGAAATGACATACCGGAACGGAAAATTACACGGGGTTATGCGTGAATATGACCAATACGGCAATATCAGTAATGAAGAAGTATTTAAGGTCGGAAACCAACTCATCATTCCCAAACGCATCTTAGATATGATTAGCAAAAAGACATTCCTTATTGAAGAAGATGACGATGAGAAAGAAGCAACAGAGGAAAAGGGGGATAAATAATTAATCTGAGTTGTAATGATAATAAAACCGCCATAAAGGCGGTTTTATTGTATCTGGTCGGGTTGAAGAGGATTACTTTGTTCACTGCGCTCATCAGCAAAGCTGACCGCGATACTTCCGTCTCACTTTCGCTTGTTGTCGAACCTCCTTTCTCGGAGTTTCGAACCCTTATTTCAAAACCATTAAAAAGCCACCATACAGGTGGCCTTTTTTATTGGTCGAGTAAACTAGGGATAAATCAGAAAAATGATACCATTTTTAATGGTGTCAGAAAGATTGTATTTTAAGGTGTTTTGCCGCGTGGACAAGTTTTTACTACCATTCCGGACACCCAAGGTGCAGATACCAGCCACATGCTTTTTTTATTTCAAAAACAATAACATATACTGTCCACGTGGTAATTAAACTTGACTTTTATATTTTTTAAGCGATATAGCTATACAAGTGAAGTAAGAGGACAAATATGACATATATAACGAAAGAGACGGCTGATAATCTTGATTTAATCCGCAAAATTTTGGCAGATAACGGTTTTTATGAAATTAAGAATATTACGCGTTTGCAAAGCGGTTCACGCTCGGTTGCTTATTATGCCGATGACTATATTTTTCGTTTTCCGAAAGCAGAAATAATTTGGCAGACCATTCAACGAGAAAAAATGATAATTGATACGGTTTATCCGCATTTAATGCCGTATTTTGAGGGCAAAATCCACAAAATTGAGTTGATTGACGGCACTTATCCTTTTTCTGTTTCCAAGCGTATATATGGTAAAATTTGTGACGGACGGCAGGAAAGCGACTATGCTGTTTTATATCAAAATATTATACCGGAGCGACAGCTTAAACTGGCGCAAGATTTAGCGATGTTTTTTCATTTAATGCACCAAATTGACTATAAACCGCTGAATATATCGGAGTCGACCGAGGCTATTGATAATTGGGACGTTAGCACAAGAGAAGATTTTGATTATGCCAGTGTCAGAGAAGCTTTATTGCCGCATAAAATCGATTTAGATTACTATAAACCGACTTTGCCAAATACCGATAAAGCCTTATGCCACAACGATTTAAGCGGCTCTAATCTGTTACTCAATCCCGAAAGCGATGATATTCTCGCCGGCATTATTGATTTTGGAAACGTGGTTGTTATGCCAAAGTATCAGGATTTTTTCCCGCTTTACAAAATTGACCGCAAATTAGCGATTGATACGCTGACGGAATATAACAAATTGACAACTTCAAAAATAGAGCAAAAACAACTTGATTATATGGCTTTGTGCTACATCGGCTATGGACTTTATAAAACAAAAGACAATTCTTCGCCGTATTTTATGAAACTCTTAAAGCCGTTTTTTATAAAAAAATAACATAGTAGGTATACACATACTATGTTATATAGTTGGTCGGGGCGACGAGATTGGCTTGATTTTTTGTTAAAAAATCTGCGCCGCTGCGTCGGCTTTTTTCGGCGATACTCCCGTCTCGCCAAGCCTCCTTGTCAAACACGCTTCTTCGCGTGTTCTAATCCTATTGCAAGCAATCTACAAACACAAAAAGCCACCATATAGGTGGCCTTTTTTATTGGTCGGGACGAGAGGATTCGAACCTCCGACTTCTTGCACCCCATGCAAGCGCTCTACCAGGCTGAACTACGTCCCGTAATACATATAACAATCTAAATCATCTCTTCGAGCTCGAAGCAAGCGCTCTACGCGCAATCGGCGTACCGATCAGGCTGAACTACGTCCCGAAACACCCATAGTAATAAATCATTTTTATAAAATTGCAAGCAATTTAATAGACAATCAGCAAAAATTTATTATAGTAGTAAAAAAATACGAAGGAAAAGAAGATGCTCAAAACAAATGCGATGCGAATATTAGAACAGGCAGGGGTGCCGTTTAAGGTCTATGAGTATGACCCCAAGCAAGGTGTTGATGCTGTCGCTGTGGCCCGTTATGTCAATCGCCCGACGGAACAGGTTTTTAAAACCTTAGTGACCGAAGCCCCGACACTGCAACATAGTTTTAGTCATTTTGTTTTCGTTATTCCCGCCGACAAGGAGTTGGATGTCAAAAAGGCAGCCAAAGCAGCCGGTGTTAAAAGTCTCGAAATGCTTCCTTTGAAAAAATTGACACCACTAACCGGATATATCCATGGCGGCTGTTCCCCGCTAGGAATGAAAAAGAAGTTTCCGACATTTATTGATGAGACAGCGATTTTATACGATACTTTCTGTGTCAGTGGCGGAAAAGTAGGGCTGACACTGGAACTTAATGCTGAGCAATTAGCAGGTGCAATCCAAGCCCAATTTGCAGATTTAACACATTGATTGTTTTATCAGATCAAGAATTGTATTAATGAACAATGTCTCAAATTTAAGTCCTTGGGACGAATATCGACACTCATCATAATGCCAAACATATGGCTGTTTTAGCCAAGGACAGGACAAAAAATTAATTTTTGGATTAAGGCGTTTCTGATCTAATCGCCCAAAGGTGTCAACTAACAGCAATTTAAAAGTTCTGTTTTGCCGATAATGCTCCAATGTCTTGTATAATAGATTATAGAGGTCATATACTTCATCTATGCCGTTGGGAGCTAATTCAGGAGCATAACGGCATATAAAAATCGCTGGTTTGGTATCCTCAGTAAGAATCATTCTTAAATTATGAATCCGTTCAGAAAAACGACTGATAATTTTATCTTTATCATTCTCGTGGCAATCAGGCTCGTGACAGTAAACGATATTACCCCTGTCAGATACCCATGAATCCAAATTTTGATCAAATACTAAATTGTCAAAATATTCTCTAAAATCATGGGTAAGAGCGGTAACGACACTCTTTATGTTGTGACGACTGAGATCAAAAGGATATCCTAATTCACCTTGTTTTTTACGAGGTTTAATGCCCCATAGAGTCGGAATAGTTCTTGAAAAACAATCGCATCCTAAAGAAACAAGACGATAGGAAAAGATATCATCATGGATATGCTTTTTGATAAAATCTTGTTGTGATTTATTGTAGGTATAACGTTCCAAAAACGTTTCCGGTTTCATAGGTGAAAGTCCGAACCAAAATTTCAAATAACGTTTTGCCTGTCGCCTCAAAGCAGAGGGAACAATAAAAAAGGTTAAAAGTTTGATAATTTGTTTTTTGAAGTTTTTAGAAGACACGACATATTCTCCAAAAATGCTATAAATAATGCAATGATAGTAACTGATTGTTTTTAAATTTTAAAACATTTATGAGTAATATCCCCAGCCGGAATACAAAAATAAACTCAAAATATACTTGACTTATTTTGAAAACAAGGTATTTTGCACCATAGAACCGATGCGCTCCTAGCTCAGCAGGATAGAGCAACAGCCTTCTAAGCTGTGGGTCGGGCGTTCGAATCGCCCGGAGCGCGCCATTTCAAAGCCTTGTTTTTACAAGGCTTTTTATATTGCTTGGGCGATTATTCTTGCTCGTAAGCTCGTTCCACTCGCTAACAGTGCTGCGGTCACTCGTTTTTCAGAATTCAATGCGGCAGCTTTCGCTTCCCTTTCTCATCAGAAAAACTTCGCCTGTCGTCAGAAACCAGTCCACCGGACTGATTTCTTTCCTCCAGCCCGGAGCGCGCCATTTTTACAGCACCATAAAGGTGCTTTTTTTATAGTAATGATACAAGTTTTTCAATAATCTTATCAAACATTTCAAAAGTTAAAACACCTGTATTAATATTATAACGTGAGGTGTGATAAGAATTAAGCAAAAGAAGATTCCGCTGCGGTAACTTATGAACGGCTCCGTGTGCAAATTTAAATCGTGATTTTTGACACCCCATGACGCTCAAAAAAGCATTATGAGCCACAGCCCCCAAAGTCAGGACAACTTTGAGATGAGACATATTGTTAATTTCATCGAGCAGATAAAGACCGCAGTTTTTAACTTCTTCTCCGGTCACCTTATTCTGCGGGGGAACACAGCGAACGGCATTCGTAATACGGACATTAAGGAGTTCAAAACCATCATCTTTTATTTTTTTGTATTGCCCTTGCGCTAAGCCGTATTTCAACAGCGCCGGATACAGGACATCTCCTGCATAATCATTTGTAAAAGGGCGTCCGGTTTGGTTGGCCCCATGCAAGCCGGGAGCTAAACCGATAATGAGAATTTCCGCCGATAATTCTCCGAAAGAGGGGACGGGAGCATTGTAATAACGAGGAAATGCCGCTTCATTTTGTTGTCGAAAAGCCAACAATCGCGAACATTTAACACAAGATTTTCCCGGACAGACAAACATTATTTTTTTCCTTTGAGCATATAAACTTTAGTCGAGGATAACACATATTTTATCTGAAACACTCTTTAAATTTACTTATCCAAAGTTATATAGCGTACAGACTATCTTAATATAATTGTTAATGGAGTTAAAAATGAAGAGACAAGGAATATTATTGGCAAGTGCAGCCATTATGTTGGCAAATACGGTTCAAGCAACAGAAATCAACCCTTACATAGGTGTTGACTATGTTTATTCTAAAGCGGATTACAAAAGTGACCATGCTTCATGGGATAAATCCCTGAAAGAAGATTACAATTCCGCATTATTTAATTTAGGTATGCGTCCTTCCAAATATTTCAGCTTAGAGGGATTTTTCCAACAATCAGCCGATGCCAAAGGTTCTAGAACATCTGCGACCGTTTACGGAGACAGAATTAAATCCGAATTTTATGCCTACGGTGCCGATGCTTACGGCTATATGCCGATAGGGTGTGATGGTTTCAGCTTGCTCGGAACGGCCGGTCTGGCAAATTACAACTTTAAGATCAAAAACGATACCGGTTCACAAGATAAAAACCACATGGGATATCGTGCCGGTGTCGGTTTTCAATATGATATGAACGAGCATTGGGCAATGCGTGTCGTCGGTCGTTATTCATATATAGATTCTCAAATTTTGGATAATCTGATGGAAGCAACCGCCGGTATCCGCTATACATTTTAATGAGACCTGACAAAGAAACAAAACTGTATCTTGAATCCTATCAAGATACAGTTTTGCTGTCTTAAAAGTTATACACACAATGTGAAAAGAGATTTTATTTTCTCTCAAAACCATTACAGTATATGTGACAGGATTAACTTTTTGAGAGGATAATATGAGTAAGAAACAAACCTATCTGTTTTTGTTGGCAATGGGCCTGCTACTGGTACTGGTTGGACATTTTATGCATATCGGTTACATTAACCGCATTACAAACAGTACTTGGACCTGGATGCAAAGCCCGTATATTTTTGTGCCGGCAGCTGTTTGTGCCTTCATTTTCATGAATAACAAGAGATACTGGATGATCAATACCTGTGCTGCCTTGATAGCCGCATTAGTTATCCAATTTTTTGTAACTAAAGGAACTTTAATTCTCGATGTTATTTTAATTCGTGCTTTTGCCTTTTTAGTTGTTGTTTATCTGTTGAACCTGATAAAAGTCATTCTCGATAAATAAAAAAAGATTGCAAAATAAATTAGTTAGGCTATTTTCTTGTATGAAAATAGCCTTTTTTATGGAGTAACAATGAACGTCATATCCTTTAATACCGGCATAGGTAAATTATGGCTGGAGGGTGATAACGATTTTTTGTATCGAGTCAGTTTTACCCCCTTACGCGGAGATGGTGAGGAAACAAAAATTCTGCGGCAAGCGCGCCAAGAAATCTTAGAATATCTTCGAGGCAGTCGTAAAGTTTTTTCTGTCCCTTATAAAATGAACGGAACACCGTTTCAGCAGAAGGTATGGCAAACACTTCTCCAAATTCCTTATGGTAAAACCTGGAGCTACAAAGAGTTGGCTGAAAGCATTAATAATCCGGGAGCTTTCCGTGCCATTGGTATGGCTAATCACTGCAACCCGTTACCCATCATCATTCCTTGTCATCGTGTTATTTCCAATACCGGTGACATAGGCGGGTACAACGGGGGTGTCGACATCAAGAAAAAGCTGCTGGATATTGAAATCCTCAATTCTCTTTAAGCCTGATAATGATTTTTAAGAAAAGTAATTTCTTGAGCATAACCATCCAATTCATTCGGTGTTTCCAAAAAGAACGGTAAATTTTTGAGAGCAGGGTGATTAATCAAACGGATAATCGCCTCATTGCCTATTGTTCCTAGCCCGATTTTTTCATGCCTGTCTTTGTGTGACCCGAAAGGCATCATCGAATCATTAAGATGAATAGCTTTCAAACGCTTTAGACCGATAATCTTGTCAAATTGCTCCAACACCTCATCGAGTTTCTGAACAATATCATAACCGGCAGAATAAACATGACAAGTGTCTAAGCAAATGCCCATTTTATCTTGTTGCGCAACATTATCAATAATAGAACGCAGTTCTTCAAAGGTTGAACCGACTTCACTGCCTTTACCCGACATAGTCTCGAGCAAAACAGTTGTTGTCATTTCCGCAAAGAGAACACGATTCAACAGGTCTGAAATCAGCGTAATAGCTTTTGTTATACCTTGCCCGACATGGCTTCCCGGATGAAAATTATATAAATTGTGAGGAACATATTCCATACGTTGTAAATCATCTTTCATCGCCAACTCGGCAAATTCTCTGGTTTGCGGATTATCA
>CACYYO010000028.1 GCA_902778645.1 uncultured Rhodospirillales bacterium
GAAAACAAAAGATAAATTAATTGAAGAAAATAAATTAGACAAAGTTAATGAAGACAAGAAGAAAAGAGTAAAATTTAATGTGGATGATAACGATACAACTCCTTTAGATGAAAAAATTTATGATGATTATGAATTAAATAATATGGATTACGGTGATGCTTGCAAAAATGATAAAAGAACTTGTATAAAAACATATTGGTCAATGATAAAACGAGAGCATTATGTAATATTTACATTTATATCAAGGCACGACCACAATTTTTTCTATGTTAAAATAGAAAGATTTTTTATCCTAATTTGTACTGAGATAACCATGAACGGAATGTTTTTCGTTCACGAAACAATGTACAAAAAGCAAACCGGTGGTTTATCCTTTGCCCAAAAAATACCACAAATAATTTTTTCTTTAGTTGTATCACATGTTATTGAAGTACTTTTGTGCTTTCTTAGTATGACAGATATAACTTATTATGAAATAAAGGCCTTACCACAAAAAGAAAAAAATCACGATAAAATTTTTGATTTATTAGATTATATGAAAAGAAAATTGGTTGGATTTTTTGTTTTTACTTTTTTATTGTTCTTATTTCATTGGTATTTTATTTCGGCTTTTTGTGCCGTTTATCAAAATACACAAGTAATTTATTTAAGAGATTCTGCTATTTCGATATTAATATCGTTTATAACCCCAACTATCGTATCGGGCTGAAAACATCGATTAATATCGGCTTGCAGTCGGTTCCGGATTTTTGTGACGGCGCTTTGTTGATCCCCGCCGATATGCCAAACCTGACACCGCAACTCCTCAATAAAATGATTGCTAAATTTGACCCGAAAAAAGGAAAACAGCTCCTTATGGCAAATAAGGACGGAGTCAAAAGTAACCCTGTTCTGTGGAGTAAAGCCCTCTTTCAGGCGGCTAATCTCGTCCCCGAAAATGCGGATATCCGCCCTACCTTTATTGAACATGCCGATTATACAACACTGATTAAGGCAACGGCTCAGGAATTGCTCGATGTCAACTTCAAAAGCGAATTGGATACTTTAGAAACAAAACGCTAAAAACCTGCTCCCGTATATATTTTGCTGTTTTCGGGGATTTCTTTGCCTTTGCCGCGGCTGATATCCGGTTTGGGGACAAAACCCATCTCGCCATTGTCTATCATCACTCGTACCCACTGCTCGTCAGGCGTGTAGCCGGTCAGGCGAACCGTGGTGTGCGCCGGAATTTCTGCTAAAACATCAAAATTATTGTCCGGTCCGTACATAACGCGGCTGTCTTTTGTGACATGATAAATATTCGAGACATCTTCCGTATCTACAGGAATTGAAACTACCTTTGCTACCGCAACGTCATCAACCGTCTTGGCTCCGTTTTGAAAACGGACTTCCTGAAAATAATTTATGTTATTTTGGGACATCCATAACTGTTTGAACTCCTCACTTGTCATTATTTTGGTGCCGCTGCTCAGACCTAAAGCAAATAATATCACAACAGGAACAACCAGTTGCACCATTTTCAGCCCTGCTGTCTTCCACTGCGGGTATATATAGTCTCGCTGATATGGAATTGTCTCCATAAACTGCTGTATCAGCCCCTTTTGCCCGGCATCAGCATAACGCAAGGCCAGACGCCCGCTGGCATAGGCCTCGTCATATTTTTTTTCTTGTGCATAGGCCAGCATATTGTGCGTCAATAGTGTAAAGCACCCCTTGGAATCACTCAGAATCTTGTTGTAGTTGTTTGATATGGCTTTCAGATTAGCCGGAATTGCCGTTACCCCCCACCAGCCAAACAACCAATTTTTCAGGGCAGTCGTAAATGCTAAGTAGCGCGCCTCTTTATAATTGCATATCTCGGTGTGCGTTGTTTCTTTGTGCTTTGCCAGCAGCCCGACAACCGTCGTTAATTTGATGTGTCTTAAATCGACTTCTTCATTACCGACACGGTTGGTATATATTTTCAGGTTATTCATGTCCGGAAAATGATCCGAATCATAGGCTTGTGACAACAAATCATATTGCAGGCGCGTTTTTTCATCCTTAAGCACCATATAAGCAACCGAAATTTTTTGAAATTTTTCTGCCGCCTCATCCCCCGTGTTGCGATCAGGGTGCCATATTTTGGCTAACTCGTGGTACTGTTGTTTGATGGTTTCCGCACCGACATCAGGTGTTACCTCTAATGCCGCATAATACCCTAAAGAATCTCCGTTTATCATATAAATAAATCCTGCGATAAAAACTTGTCTTCCGTATTATTCTCGCTTATTTTTATGAAATTTTCCTTAAGATTTATCTTGATGTTCCCAACGTACCCGACATCGTTTAAGGTCGTCTTAAACAACTGCATAATGTTGGCACACAGATCATTCCCGACACTGCGCTCGGTGCGAATAATCAGGTCAAAACGATGCTCTTTAGCTATTGAAAACCCATCAAATTGAAAAGCCCCCAAGCGCGTAAAGTTCGTATCTACCACAAATCTGGTCCCGAATTTTTGGCGCGGGTCTTCAGCATTATCTTCATCATCCGGATATTGCTTGATTGCCAGGCGAATCGTCTCTATGCGGTTCTCGGCATAATAGGGAATTTCAACAATGCGCCACGCCGGCGTTTGCTTATTACTGCTTTGCAAAATATTTTGGAAATCACTCAGTATTTCACGCCCTTGCGCTCCTTGGCTTTCTAACTGATTGACAACCTCTGTTCCCAGCCATTGACGAATATCACCTTTAGCGGCCGCCTTGACAAATGAACTCATATTACTGAGCATTTGTGTGTTATCCGCCGGCAAATGTGCCGCTATTTTGGGATAAAGCTGCGGGTTTTGCGCTTTAATATGTTGCAGTGCTTTTTGGATTTTATCCGCCACCGTTAACGGTTGCGTCTGGGGGGTGAAATCCTGCACGAGAATTGCAGCTATTTCCATCTCCGGTATGAGAGATTCCGGCAATTGTACCGGAATGTCGGGCTGAATGTTCCCTAAAGGTGTTTTAAAGGTAATTGTTTGGTTCCCGGGAATAACTTCTGCCGCAAATGTTTGCCCGACCAGGGGTTGCAATTTATCTGCCACCGCAGAAGCAATATTTTGCGTAGCCGCGATTTGCGCTAAGGGTGATTTGTCTCCTAATTGAGGCGTAAGCTGTAAAGCGGTTTCGGCTACCGTCTTTTGCAGAGAGGCCTGAATATTCTCTCCACCGGAAAAAACAGCCGGCCCTGCGTTCCCCTCATTTGTCTGCAAGGTATTTACCTGAACTTTTATCTCCACCTGCTGTAAAACAGAAAGGAGTTCATTTTTTTGTTGCGGCGGCAGTGGTAATTTAGTGACATATGACGCAACAGCCTCCCGTAAATTAACCGAGGACAGCGGTATATTCCCCCCGCCGGATATATCTTTGATAATTGCTTCCGATATATTCGCCGTACCGCCAGTCTGGTTCGTTGCACGCAAATATTGCTGCGGCGTTTGGTTGTTAATGGTATTAATTTGCAGTTGAATATTATTGTCTTGCAAGCTACCTACTTTAGCCTCCAAAACCGCCGGTGCATTTATCTGCACATTTTTTCCGACTTGGAGCAACATGGAGGGAAGCAGCGCCTGTTTACCGTCAGTTGTTGCCAGCAGCATTTGACCGCTGCTGTCAATGTTTAAGACGACTACCTGACCCGCTTTTAATTCTATCCCCTGCGGTAAATAATCCGACAACGATAAGCTGGCGGGCAGAGATTGCTCCGCTTTGGGCATGGTCCCCATATTATTCATAATCGTTGATAGCAGGGTCTCTATATTCATCTTCTTATTCCGATATCAGTTTGCGTGCTATGGCAACCACATCTTCTGCCGCTTCTGAGGTCGGATACCGGCTTAAGAGCGGCATTTGGCTGCGGATAGAATCTCTGACACGCGTATCTCTCCGAATCACACCCAGTAACGGTGGCGAAATTTTGAGAAAATTCCGACATGCCTTGAGCAGCGTCTCATAGGTCCTTTCCCCTTCTCGCGCAGAATTAGCCTGATTCACGACAATATATAAATTGCATTTGGGATATTGCATCGACATGATTTTGATAAACGCATAGGCATCTGTTAAGGATGTCGGTTCATCCGTGCACAAAACAATGATTTTCTCTGCCAAACTGGATAGTATCCTGACTGATTTCTCAAGACCGGCCCCCATATCTAAAATCACTTTATTATAATTATGTGCCAATAAAGATAAATCTTCTCCCAGTATTTGCAGTCGCCCAATCGGCATTGATGCCAGTCCTGCCGATCCGGAACGTCCGGCAATAATGTCACAATGCGTTTTATCACTGTGCGTCACAACCTGGTTTAAGGTTTTGCTCTCGCTGATAACACTTCCTAAATCGTCTTTTGCCATCAGTCCAAGCTGAATATCAATATTCGCCAACCCTAAATCCCCGTCAAACAAGAGGACCTTTTGCTTAAAGGCGCTCAGTGCGTGAGCCAATGTGACCGAAAACCATGTTTTCCCAACCCCGCCTTTACCGGAAGCTACGGCTATCATATTTTGCCCTTTGCGGCCACTTTTCAGGTTTCTGCCACGTGGAACAATCTTCAGTTCTTCGGTTTCCGTTTCCATGGTTATTTCTCCTCTTGAGTCAAAAGTAATCCGGCCAAGGCTGGTGGTGTGACATCAGCAAGCCCTTTTGCTATATTACTGCTTACGCTGGCAGCACAAAAATTAAGGTGGTTGC
The DNA here is from genome assembly GCA_902778645.1 of uncultured Rhodospirillales bacterium. Taxonomy (GTDB): domain Bacteria; phylum Pseudomonadota; class Alphaproteobacteria; order RF32; family CAG-239; genus Scatocola. The sequence continues at coordinate 4,723 of CACYYO010000028.1, forward strand.
AATAAGCACTTGAAAGAACCGATCCTATCCTTCTGGTCATGTCCAAGTGCGTCGGCACTATCCATTCGCACCCCAAACGGCAAAAAATCTCCGCCGTTTCAACAGCTTCTAATGTGTTTCGTCCGGCGTCCATTACTAAAAGCTTATCCGCCTTGAGGCTATCAAAAAATTCATCAATACGCTCAATTTCTCTGTCTACATAAGGGTTAACGCCCGGCGTATCTATTAACAACATATCATAACGATTTTGCCCTGATTGCACGCAATAAAACAGCTCTCGTGCTGTTTTGCAAAAATAAAACTCCATTTCCAGAATTTTTGCAAAAGCTTCCAGTTGCTCATTTGCTCCGGCTCGGACATTGTCGGTACTGATAATGCAGGCTTTTTTCCCTTGCATTTTGGCCTGAGTTGCCAGTTTGACAATGGCGGTCGACTTTCCGCACCCCGGCTGACCGATAAAAACTTTATTTTGATTTTCAGTCCCGCTTATCGGCTTGAAACGATACATTTGCTGCAAGGCATAGGCTAATAATTTTTGGTTATCTTCTATTTTATAACGTACATTATACTGACGTGCTAAAGCCAGTATCTGCCCTGACACTTCCGGAAGTATATCGTGATATTCCAAGCTTTCTCGCAATGCAACATCATCATAAACCTGCAACGAGGGAGAAACTTCAAGCTGCTCATGGCTATCAAAATTGATGTTTTGTGTCTCTTCTACCGCGGCCGTTACGCGCACCCCTTCCGGCAAGGTCTCTGTTGAGACAATAATCGCCTCTTCTCCCAATTCTTCACGGATTTGCGATAAGGCTAATGTGCTTGACGGAGCTGTAAAATGTTTGAGTTTCATTCACGTCTCCTAAATCTGCGCAATCGTTTTTATCTTGGCTTTAGGGTGAATTTCATTCTGAGACATAACAACCGTCAGCGGACGGAATCTTTCTATAATCGAGCGAACAAACGGACGGATATTCGGGCTGGTCAATAATACACCGCTTTGCCCTTTCATCGCCAAATCATCCATAACCGTACGAACTTTACCGATAAATGTTTGCAAAGCCGTCGGTGCCATTGCTAACTGGCGATCATCACCTTCACCGACAATAGCCTCGGCAAAGGCATGCTCCCATTCCGGTGATAAGGTAATCAGCTGGATAATGCCCAATTCATTGGCATTGGCATTTGAGAGTTGGCGCGCTAAACGCGCGCGAACATGTTCGGTGATTAACATCAAACTGCGCGTTGAAGAGACTGCTTCGGATACACCTTCCAAAATGGTCGGTAGATCCCTGATAGAGACACGCTCTTGCAACAAATTTTGTAGTATTCTTTGCAATGCTCCGAGACTGATTTTATTCGGAATAAGTTCTTTAACCAGTTTCTGATGCTCTTTATCCATTTCATCAAGAAGTTTTTGTGTTTCGGCATAAGACAGAAGCTCCGGCATATTATCCTTTACCAACTCCGTAATATGCGTGGTAATTACCGTTGCCGGATCAACAACCGTATAGCCTCTGAACATTGCTTCTTCACGATACGACTGATCCACCCACATCGCTTTTAAGCCGAATGTCGGTTCAACCGTGTTTTCTCCGGGTAAAGTTATCGGCTCCCCACGAGGATCCATTACCAATAATTGCGAGGGGCGTATCTCGCCTTTACCGGCACGAACTTCTTTAATGTATATATTATATTCATTAGCCGGTAACTGCATATTATCCTGTATACGAATCGAGGGCATAACAAACCCTAACTCGGCGGCTAAGGCGCGACGCAATGCCTTAATCTGGTCGGTCAATTTTTTGTTACTTTCTTCGTTAATCAAAGGTAACAATCCGTAACCAATCTCCAGACGAATCAGATCAATATGCAAAACGCTCGATATCGGTTCTTCCGCTTTGGCAGCCGGTCCTTCTTTCTGCTCTTGGGCCATAATTTCTTGCGCTTTCACTTGCGCAATTTTGTGCTGCTTATTCAAATAGTATGCTGTTGCGGCGGTCATTGCCGAAAGCAGTAAAAACGGGAGTGCCGGTGTTCCGGGCAATACCGCCAATGCTGCGGCCATCGCCGAGCTCATTCCCAGCGCTTTCGGGTAATTACCAATCTGTGTAAACAGAACTTTATCGGCTGATGCCGTCATACCGGCCTTGGACACCAAAATACCGGCGGCAACAGAAATAATCAGTGCCGGCACCTGTGAGACCAAACCATCACCAACCGTTAAACGCGTATAGGTCTCCCCGGCAGCCGCAAAGCTCATATGATTTTGCACCATACCAATAATAATACCGGCGATAATGTTAATAAACGTAATAATCAAGCCGGCAATCGCGTCTCCGCGGACAAACTTTGAAGCACCATCCATGGCTCCATAAAATGAACTTTCCTTAGCCAACTCCTCACGTCTGGCGCGCGCCTGATCCTCATTAATTAAGCCGGAAGATAAATCGGCATCAATCGCCATCTGCTTACCCGGCATAGCATCCAAGGCAAAACGGGCAGCGACTTCCGCAATACGACCCGAACCTTTGGTAATAACGACAAAGTTCACAATAACTAAAATAGCAAAGACAATAACACCAATAACAAAGTTATTCCCCATAATAAAGCCACCGAATGCTTTGATAACTTCACCGGCAGCATCCGGTCCCATGTAACCTCGTGCCAAAATCAGTCGGGTTGATGCCAGATTTAAGGATAATCTGTATAAAGTGGCGATTAACAATACCAAAGGAAAAGCACTGAATTCTATCGGTTTTTCAATAAAAATCGCCGTCATCAAAATCAGGCAGGACATGGTAATTGACAAAGCTAACGAGACATCAAGCAGCCAGCTTGGCATCGGCATAATCAAAATCACTAAAATAAGAATAATACCGATTGCAAACAACAAGTCACCGCGTTTTGCCGCCGTGATCAGCATCTCTTTGATAGAGCGCCCGTTTGGGGCTATGTTGTTATTCTCAGCCATATTTTCTAGATATCCAGACCTTCATCTTGATATTGTTTGAGTTTATTGCGCAGGGTACGGATCGATATTCCTAAAATATTAGCGGCAATGGTTCGATTGCCCATGGTGTGTTTGAGAGTATCAATAATCAGCGTTCGCTCCATTCCGGCCAACGTTTTACCGGCAAATGCCTCTTTCTCTGAGCTAGTCTGTATTGTCTCATTTTCTATAACTGCACTGATATCATCTAAAATAACGGCGTTTTCATCTATCTCGTTGCCCGTACTCAACAATACTGCACGATGGATTGTATTTTCCAATTCGCGTACGTTACCCGGCCAACGATAGTTTAATAACTTTTTTTCGGCATCTGCACTAAAAGGTTTCAGCGGAATGTCATTTAACTCAGAATATTTCTTCGCAAAGTGTTTCGCCAGAACCACGACATCATCCATTCTCTCACGAAGCGGCGGAATGTTTACATTGACAACGTTCAACCGATAATATAAGTCCTGACGGAATGTTCCGTTTTTCACAGCCTCACTCAAATTGCGGTTGGAGGTGGCAATGATTCGGGTGTTAACCTTTATCGGGCTTTTACCGCCTATTCTGTCGATTTCTTTCTCTTGGATGGCACGCAGTAATTTTGCCTGAATTTTGATATCCATTTCGGATATTTCATCGAGCAACAATGTTCCCTCCGATGCCTCCTCAAATTTACCGATACGGCGCGCAACAGCGCCTGTAAATGCGCCTTTTTCGTACCCGAACAGTTCTGATTCCAACAATGTCTCGGGAATCGCAGCACAGTTGACGGCGACAAACCTTTTGTTTGCTCGCTTGGAGTTATCATGAATAAAGCGAGAAAATATTTCTTTACCGGTTCCAGACTCTCCCGTTAAGAGGACATTTGCTTCAGAAGGGGCGATCTGTTTGGCCATTTTCAAAACGGCTTCCGTTTTTTTATCCCCGTAAATCAAGGCATGATTTTCTCTGGTGGCAGCCGCCAAAACAGCCCCGATTAATTCAGGGTCGGGCGGCAGAGGAATATACTCTTTGGCACCGGCTTTTATGGCTTTAACGGCCAAAGAAGAATCATTAGCAACCCCGCAGGCAACGACTAAAACATTGATTCTTTCCTGTTCCAAAGATGAAATAAATTTATAAACATCGAGTTTTACATCTATCATCACCAATTCTACGGACTTACCACCGCGCAATATATCCAAACCGCGCTCTACGGTATCAGCCAATGTTACTTGACCGCCCTGCTGAGCGGCAATTTTGCTTGCTGCTCCTATTTGTCCGTCTAATGTTCCGACAATCAGTAATTCCATGGCTCTCTCGATTTCTATTTGGTCGGCATTTTAACAATTTCTGTCATGGTGATTCCTAACTTGTCGTCAACAACAACCACTTCGCCACGGGCGACCAAATTGTTATTAACGTAGATGTCTATCGCTTCACCGACTTTTTTATCCAACTCAATAATTGTCCCTTTATTGATTTTCAGCAATTGGCTGACTTTTATTTTGCTCTTACCGAGAATCGCCGAAACTTTAACCGGAATATCATAGACGGCTTCTAAATCACTGGCAGAGCTCGGAATATCAAAGTTATCCAAGCCGCTCTCTCTTTTGAGAATCGGTTCTTCATTGCTGTTGGTATTTTCATTCATCTCATCTAACTGTAAGTTATCACTCATTATCTTCTCCACTTTTTATTGTTTATCCAACATTTCTTGGACTTGCGATAATTGTTCTGCAGGTGCATACTCAACACCCCCGTCATCCCATTCGACACGACAAGAGCTTTTCTCCAGACTGCTGTCTTTATGAATTGCAATCTTCCCCTCGAAATCATAGCTGTTTGCCAATTTTATTATACTCTCCTGTACATACGAAATAATATCAGGATGAATATAAAAAGACAGCTTGGCATTGTGCTTAAAGTTATTAAAATTGTCACTCAAAAACTTGCTCACAAGTTCAGAGGCTTTATCTTCCAACAACGTCGGCACAATTGCCTGAAGGGCCTGCTTAATAATATTTGTCATTTCTTGTTCCTGAGCTTGGTTCTCTTCCTCTGCATGAGCCAACAAGACCGTCAGCTTTTGAGAAATATCCGTTAACAACTCATTGTTTTGCTGTTCCTGCTCTTGTTTGGCGGCGGCATATCCTTGCTCATAACCTTTTTTCTCGGCAGTTTGCGCACAATTTTCCATCTCCTCACGTGTAAACTTTTCTTCTTCTACAACCGGAGCTATCACTTCTTGAGGCGCACTCTCAATTTCTTGCGGGGTTGTGACGACTTCTTCCAACGGGACGGGGTGTTCATCTTCATCGACAATTTCCGGTAAAGGTTCCGGCAGTTTGGTTGCACTGCCTCCCACCACAAAATTGTCAAACAAAAATTTCTTCAGCTCTGCCATCCTTTTCCTTAATATACTAACTCGTCGCTATCTTTACCCTCGCTAATGACAATCTCATTATTGGCAGCCAAATCTTTTGCAGATGTGACGACGTATTGTTGAGCCTCTTCAACCTCACGCAATCTGAGCGGTCCCATAGCTTCCATGTCCTCCTTAAGGATTTTACCGGCACGCGTTGACATATTGTTAAAGAACAGCTCTTTAATGGTATCAGATGCACCCTTCAATGCGATTGCCAACTTATCCTTATCAATGTTACGCAACAAGACTTGAATTCCTTGACCATCAATACGACTGAGGTCTTCAAAGGTAAACATCAAAGACTTAACTCTATCAGCAGACTCTCTGTTCCGTTCTTCCAAGGCTTCCATAAAGCGACTTTCGGTATTGCGATCCAATGAGTTGAAAATTTCTGCAATAAGTTCATGCGAATCGCGTCTGGTTGACTTTGACAAGTTGCTCATAAACTCTTTGCGCAAAGTTCTTTCCAAGCCATCCAGTACCTCTTTTTGCACCGAATCCATACGCAGCATACGCATGATGATTTCCATGGCAAAATTTTCCGGTAACAAGGCTATAACCTTGGCTGCATGTTCTGCTTTAATCTTTGATAAAATGACTGCAATGGTTTGCGGATATTCATTTTTGAGGTAGTTAGCCAAAACATGCTCATTAACATTCCCCAACTTGTCCCACATGGTACGACCGGCAGGTCCTCTGATTTCTTCCATAATCGAAGAAACACGATCCTTATCAAGTGCTTTAGCTAACAATCTTTCCGTACTATCGTAGGAACCTATTAAGTTGCCTGTACTTGACGCTTTTTCAACGAACTCGCTCAATATTTGTTCAACAACTTCTGAATTAACCTTACCAAGGCTGGCCATAATAACAGACAATTCTTTAATCTCTTCATCATCCATCTTCGAAAAAATTGCCGAAGATTTTTCTTCATCAAGAGAAAGCATCAGGATTGCTGCCTTTTGTTGACCTGTCAATAAATTAAAATCATCTATTACGTTTTGTTTCATTGTTCGGTTAACCTGCCCTAATTGTTATCACTCTGATACAACCAACCACGTACAACATTAACTGCCGCGTCAGGATTTTTATCGATAAAGTCATTGACCTTTTTCAGCGATGAGGCCTTCAAACGACCATCAACCTTATCAACATTAATCATCTCATCAAAACTCATATCATCGTTCAGGAAGCTCGACAGAAGCATATTGTCATCTCGCCCGCTATCACCAACAAGTTTTGTATCTGAACTCTGGACTGCCTCGAAAGCATGGCTGATAAGAGGGCGAATAACTAATAAAATAACCAAAATTGCGACAATAGCAACCCCCAGACCTTCGGACATGCGCATCAGCTCAGCTTTTGTAAATCCTAAAATCAGAAATTCTTTCTTTTCCGGTGCATCAGGCAACAGACTGACAAAGCGCATATTTTCAACTTCAACCTTATCGCCCCTATCGGCATCAAACCCTGATGCTGATTTGACCAAAGCAACAATTTTATCCATTTCCTCAGGTGTCCGCGGACGATAAACGGCCTCCCCTTTCTCATCTTTCTCATAAACACCGTCGACCAGAACGGCTATGCTCATTTTTTTGATTTCACCGTTATTTTTGACTTTGTTTCTGACTACTTTCGATATTTCATAATTTGTTACTTCTTCCGTGCGCGCATTGTTGCTGTATGAACCGTTATTGTTGTTAACAACATCGGCATTGGGAACGTTTTGGGAAACACTGACAGGAACTTCCTTGGTGTTATTCACGCCTTCCTCTGTTACAGACGTTTGCGAACGAACAACCTGACTATCCGGGTCATAAATTTCTTCATTTGTTACGACCTGGTCAAAATCCATTTCCAAACTAACTTGAGCACGAACGCTGCCGTCTCCTAAAGAATTTTCAAGCAGACTCTGAACTTTTTGGGCAATTTTGCGTTCTTGCTCCAAGCGCATCAATTCATTATTGGCAACGGATAACGCTTCGGGATCCTCATAATTTTGAGTAAGTAAATTCCCGGCACTGTCAATAATTGCAATATTTTTAATATCCAGCTTAGGGACTGCTGCTGATACTAACTTTTGAATTGACTGAATACTTTGTAAACTCAGTTTTTTACCGTTTGAGGTTTTAATCACAACCGATGCGCTCGGCTGTTGTTCCTCACGAGAAAACATTTCTCTTTTCGGCAAGACGAGGTGCACTCTGGCGCTTTTGATATTATCAACAGAGCGAATCGTACGTGCCAACTCTCCTTCCAGAGCGCGAATCAAATTGATATTTTGCACAAAGCTGGTCGACCCCAGAGCATCGCTGTTATCAAAAATTTCGTACCCGACATTTGCACTTCCTGATGAAGAGGCAATATCTGCCGTATTTATACGGATGCGATTTACATCATCGGAAGGCACAAGAATTGTTGTCCCGTTATCTGTCAGGCGATATTTTACATTTTCCGTTTCAAGCTGGTTAACAATCTGCTTGGCATTTTCAAAATCCAAATCCGAATACAGAACGGCATAATCCCCGCCCCCCATTCTGGCAAATAAGTACCCAAAAAAGCTGATTAAAAACAATGCAATACCAGCCAGTGCAACAAGCCTTGCCGGTGAGAGATTCTTAAGTGTTTGTAAGAAATTGTTCACAGTTTTCCCTATCTTTCAGCTATCACAGATATTCGACATTTATTTCTATGATTAGCCCACTTTTTATTTTTAGGGAACTTTATATTTAAAATATTCACAGCTTATGATACCCCTATAGGTCCAAATCTTCTGACTTGGACCTCATAAGGAGTTGAAAATCAATGAGTTAGATAAAATTAAATCATTCTGGTTAATTCATCTAACATTTCGTCTGCCGTAGTAATAATTTTGGTCGAGGCAGAATATGCTCTCTGAACGACAACCATGTTTGACAATTCGTTTGCCAAGTCTACCGTTGACTCTTCCAAAGAGTATGATGTTATTTCTCCGGCACCGTTACTTGAGGCCTGTCTCAACATTGCTGCTCCGGATTCATCACTGGCAATCCAGACATTACCGGTTAGAGAGGTCATTCCGTTCGGGTTAGAGAATGTTGCTAACGGCATCATGGCTATCGGGCGTGTTTCACCGTTATCAAAGATAGCGGTCACAATACCGTTTTCATCAACATTCACACCGGAATAATTACCGAATTTAGCACCATCTTGTTTAATATATGATGTTGTAAAGTCACCGGATAACTGGGTAAATCCGTCGTTTGTTCCAACGTTACCCATGCTGATACGAACACTATTACCGGAAACGACGTTCATATTTTTTGCACCGTTCGACCAAACAACGTTCAAGTCTGTTACTCCAAAAGATTTCGGCGTACCATCTGCATTAAACATAATTGCAGGAACTTGAGAACCTCTTTGTTCCGTTTGATCTGCTAATCTGAAGGTATTAGACATAACAGCGTCTGTCGTTGCAGACACCCAACCTTTTTCGCCATCACGAATTTCACCGCTTACATTGCCTAAGCCACTCAGGTCGATTGCAATATCCGCACTGGTGCTCGTCGGTTCAATTTCCAAGGTTTTACCGCTGGCGTGGTAGCATTCACTGTTGGCGACATTTGCCGTAACAACATTGTATAGTTGTTCGACTAAGATTTCAGGATGAAACTTTCCGGCAGTATCTGTTGCACCGTCAACACTGATTTGAAGAGCGGTATCTTCACTCTCACCATCACCTGTTCCGGCTTGGCCTTCAACAAATTTGAAGTATTTACCGCCGATAATAAACGGATGACCGACATAAGCTGCCGCATTTTCGGCTGTGAATGTTATGGCCGCGCAGTTCTTGGTGGCTTTATCTAAAGCTGCAATATCAAAAACGCCTGTCGGGATACCGGTTGTTTCATTAGGATTTACCGCGCTTTGAATTGATGCTAACATTTTGCTGGCATCAATAGTCAAAGCACCTCCCCCTAAAGACTGAACAATTTTAATACTATTATTTGCTGCCGTAAATCTATCACCGGAAGGAACATTTTCGCGCATAGCCTCAAGAAGATTTGTAACAGCCTCACTGACTGACGGCACTTTATTTGATACGGCGATATTATCCCCTGTGTAGCCGGCGACATCATCAACAAATTCAAACACATAAGTTTTGTCCGGCATTGTGGCATCGGTAATCGAAACTTGTGCGCCATTGGTCGGAATAGATGTAAATTCTAATTGTCCGGCTGCATAATAAACACTGTTATTATCTGCGCCGTTGGTTAATGTCAAGCTGGCGGCACCGCTCGGAATGCTAATTCCCATTCCCCAGCTGTTAGAGCCGATTTTTGTATAATCAACACTCAAGTTACTGGCATTTCCCAAGCTGTCATAAATCAAGGCAGATAATTTTTGATTAGCCCCGTTCAGGCTGGCTGCCGGCAGGTTTGCGCCCATACTTAACTGAGTGGTTGAGGTTGCCGTACCGCCGATTGTTGCCAGGTTAATCGGTTTTAAGTTATTTGAGTCGATAATATTGTCGTTAATGTAGAATATTTGACCATTTTCATCATAATAGGCCTTCATATAATTGATACCTTGAATATTAACAACAGAAGCTTCCGGAGAACCATTCCATGGCAACAAAGACCATGCTTGTGCATAGAAGCCGCCGGCATTGCGCAGGTAGCCGTTTGTATCCTTGGTAAAGCTACCGGCACGTGTATATGCCCACATATCGGAATTTCCGGGATTTGCAGATTGATTGACAACAAAATAGCCATTACCGCTAATTGCCAAATCTGTCGATGACGCACTTGATGACAAAAGGCCTTGGGTGCTGATTTCTTGGCGAGAAACAGATTGTACACCACCTGAAGAATAGGCACTGGTTGACGTTTGCTTTGTTACCAACGTTTTGAATGCCGTGTCTGTTTGTTTGTAACCGACAGTACTCAAGTTAGAAATATTATCAGAAATCGCACTAAATGCATTAGACTGAGCCGCAAGTCCGGCAACGCCTGATCTCATTGAACCTAAAATACTCATTGTTTTTCTCCTAAAGTCTTATAATTATAATGTTAATACCGTAGCCGCTGTCGCTGCCGCGTCGACTACCGTATCAACAACTTCACCTATAATACTTGCGGTCGAAGTGTCTGAGGTTGTATTTTCAGCTTCTGCTGAAGAATTGTTATCATCGAAAAAGCCACCATCGCGGATTGTTAAAATATCGCTGAGGTTAGCCGTTACGGAATCTCCCAAACCGATGTAAACACCGTTACTATCACTGGCGACGCCTGTGACTTTTCCTAAAACTGTCGTTACAACATTGGCTGCTGTCTCACCATCGCCCGTAGAGGTTGTGACAATGACCTGATATGCGCCATCTTGTAATTGATTGCCGTCTTTGTCTTTACCATTCCATTTGAAATAGTGTGTTCCGGCAACCTTGTTGCCATTTTCAGTATAGACAATATTGCCGCCACTGTCCTTAACCATAATTGCCGTACTTAAAACATCTTTGTCTAATGTATAAGTGGCAACGGCTTGTCCGTTTTCGAGCGGCATAACATCGCCTAAAACCTGAGCAACCTTACCAATATAAGAAACGGCCTGAGCTCCTAAATTGCTGTTATTCATACTCAACAGCTTATCTAATTTTTGGTTTGTCTGGATTGCCTGTTCAACGCTTGAATACTGAACTAACTGGCTTGTAAATTCAGAAGTATCTGTCGGGTCCAACGGATCTTGATATTTCAACTGCGTTGTCAACAGGGTTAAAAATGTATTCATATCGGCAGATAATGTTTTAGCAGCATCAGCTGTTGAAGCCGGGTTGGCTGTGCTTGAAACATATCCGTTAATTGAACTGATATCTGTCATTTTTGTTCTCCTTAAACTCTAATATTGACGCCATCGGCACTAATATAGTCGTTGGCAGCTAATTCTTCTTCAACATCATGGGTGATAACTTCACCGATAAACTCCCGCATTTTCTCACGTTCATTGTCCTGTTCTTGGCTATGACTAAAACTGAAACTACCATCTTCCGTCTGATAACCGGCGCTTGAAAAAGCCTGTTTCAGATTTTCAATATCTTTTTGTAAGATTTCGAGTGTTTCCGCATTTGATGCCACAATGTGTGCGTGCAATTGCCCGTCTCTGCCGATTTGTAATTTAATCTCAACTTTTCCCAAATCAGCAGGTTTAAGCTGAATTTCTATCTTATCGACTCCTTTGATTGCTGATTGTGTGATATTAACTTTGATTTGTTCAGCAACCTCACGCGTTAAATTCTTCGGTTCAAAAGTTTTAATTTCTGCTGTTTCTGTTTTAATCGATGACGGTATCACTTCACCCGTCACGGCACCAGCGACTTGCGCCTGCACAGCGGAAACCGCACGTTCAGAAGAAACTGTTTTAACGGCAGTGAATACACCACTTTCTTTTACAGCATCCTCAACAACAGCGGCGACAGGCTGTTGGATTTCAACATTTTCTGACGTTTGAACATCCGGCTTTATATTGTTTTCCAAATTTTCAGCCGTTACCACGTCATCTTCAATAGCAAGGCTCTCCGGAGCAATATTTGAGCGATTTGGCGTTACATTAACCTTATCTTCAACAACCGTTACCTTTATATCTGCCTTTACATCATCGGGTAAAAGCTCGGCAATTTTTTCCTCCTGAGCACGAACAATACTTTCTTTTTCCGGCATTACTTCTGCCACTTCAGGGGATTGTTCCTGCAGAAATTCGGGTTGCTTAACAATATTATCACCTGTTGTTTTTTCTACCAAAACCGGATTTACCGCCGTCTCGATTTCAGGTTCTGATGCCTGTTGATTAACATTTCCATCATAAACAACATCACTTTGTACCGGTTTGTCATTTGTTTGCGGTAAAATATTCAGTTCCGGCTGAGATAAGGTCTCTGCATCTTCCGGCACAATATCAGAAATCAATTCGCCGGTATTGACAGCAAGCAATTCATCGGGTACAGGCAGAACAACCGGCGCCGCAACAACGATATTTTCAGGAGCAACAGTACCCGTCTCTGTCTCAACCGCTTTCTCAGACACAACCGCACCTGTTGATTGCGATACCTCATTAGAATTATCCGTTGCCTCAGACGTCGGGCGGGAAGCTGCTTGCTCGGCCTTTATATCGCTATTTTGTTTTTGCGGTTGAATACTATTTGACTTTTCATCCGCTTTTACTTTTTTCTCAGCCTTCGGGGCTGTTGCGCGTACGCTATTTTTATCCCGAACTGCAACAGAAACTTTTGGCATTTCTTTTCCGTATGACACAGCTTTTTCATCTGCTTTAACAATTTGCGGAGCAAACCCTTCTGACTCTGACGCCTCAGGCAACTGCAACAAATCAGCGAAACGAGGCGTCTCCTCATCTTCTGTTTTTTGCCCTGCCTGTCCGGTCAACATCTTCAGCAGATTATTATTTAATTCAGATATTTGCATCATTTTACCCGTTTTTTTACAAACATTTCTTTTGTAGATGCAAATACCGTGCCAAGATATAGAAATATAAAAAAACAGGGAGGTAAATCCGCTCCCTGTTTTTTTATATCTGTTCTTGACGAATTACTTACCATACTTACAAGTAACGTTCGTATCCTTAAACATACGTTTATACTTAACAATATTTGCCGGAGGAACGTATCGAGAGCTACCTTGCGGACACTGCCCCTTTAGCTTTGTCGCACCATAGAACATTTCAGTTGCATCTGTCAAGTTATTTGGTAATGTAGGAAGAGTAGCATCCAAGTTTTTACAATCCTTAAACATTTCCTCTGCTTTTTCTAATCTATTCGGAAATGCTGTAAAATTAAGCCCTGTTATCCCGGTACCTTTGAACATGCTACTTGCATCCTTCAGATTTCCTGGTAAAGTCGGAACCTTTCCTTTTAAACCGGGGCAATTTAGAAACATTTGGGATGCACTTTCTATGTTATTTGGAAATGCCGTAAAATCAAAGCCAGTTATGTCAGGACACTCCATAAACATAGCAAACCCATTTGTTAAACTATCCGGTAGTTTCTTTACAGGACCACTTAAATTCGTCCCTCGGAACATAAAACCTGCATTAGTTAATGTGTTTGGCAATGTCGGGACAGTACCCTTTATTTTCGTATTAGAGAACATGGCATAACCGTTTTCCAATCCCTCCGGTATAGGAGGAAGAGTAATATTACTGAAATCACAACCCGTAAACATGCTGTTTGCATTTTTCAAACTGGTTGGAAGTGCCGCAACCTTAAAACCTGTTACACCATAAGCACAATCAAACATGCCACTTGCATACATCAATGTATTTGGTAATTCCGGTATTTTACCTGATACTTTATCCGCAGCGAACATCTTTGTCGCATTTTGCAACTGCGGCGGGAATTCCATATTGCTTAGATCTCCAGTCATATTATAACACGAGTCAAATGCTTTATGGTAGCTAGTGACTGATGGTAATGAAAAATCTAACACTTTAGTTATTTTATTCTTCTTCATATTATCCCAATTATATGCTGTAGAAACATACGTTGGTGTTCCAGTAACATAAATATCATAGGTTCCACCTTTGGTGTATGTATGACTATACATATCATGGTTACTCGGCTCACCTTTGGCATTCAAAGTAGTTTTACCGACACCTTCTGTCGTTTGTCCATCTCCCCAATCAATGACAAACGGTCCTGCAACAAACACCGCTGCCTTTTCATTTGCTGCAGCATTTAACCTGAAAGCAAAGGCTTTCACAGGGATGCACTGACCATTATTGTCTCTGGTATGATGAACAGGGCATTTAACGACACAGGCATTATTATACTTTTCGTAACCTGTTGCACAAACCTGACATTGTTCCGGATAATGCTCTTTGCCTTCCAGATCCGTACAAATTACAGTATCCGCACAATTTTCTATCTTGGTTGTCGTCCCTTGCGTGCATTTTTCT
>CACYYO010000029.1 GCA_902778645.1 uncultured Rhodospirillales bacterium
TGAAATTGCCCCATCTGTTCCAACCACCAAAATAAACATCTCAGCAAATGTTCCTGCCAATGGTGTGGATACGGCAACATACAGTTTTCAGGTCTATGGAGCAAACAACGATGGTAACCTGGTCAACATGGTTTTCCATAAAGACGAAATTGCCAATAATTTGTGGCATGTCTCATTCTCTATGCCCAATGGCGACATTACTACCGGTATGACTGATGTCAAATTTGCCTCAAATGGCGAGCTTTTGGAACCGGAAACACTGAATTTCACCGCCGTTGCCGATAATGGTGATGTAAATAATGTAACCGTTAATATTAAAGAAATGACACAATTTGCCGGCGACGATTCTATTATCAATATTTCCCAAGACGGCAAAGCCAGCAGTATGTTGTCACGCACATATATTGACAGTTTTGGTATTCTAAAAGCCCAATATGTTAACGGAGAAACCATAAATGTTGCCAAACTGGCGGTTGTCGGCTTCACGGCTCCGGAAAATCTTATTCAGGAAAACGGCACCATGTTCCGCACCAGTAATGATGTCGGAGAAAGTTTCTACGTTTTAGGTCCGGATACTGTGACATCTACCGTACTGACTTCTCAAGCTGTTGAAAGCTCAGCAACCAGTTTGGAAGAAGAATTCTCTAACCTGATTATCGTGCAACGTGCTTATACTCTCAATACCAGCTCTTTTACCACAAACAACGAGATGTTGCAGACAGCTATTAATATTCTAAGCTAAACAAATATTGACAAAACATATTATTTGTATAAAATAGCATACCTGCTATGGAGTACAAAGAAATGGATAATTCTGCCGCACACATAAATATACAACTTTTTGACGAAAGTTTATCAGCCTTAAGCAAAATATCGACCCTTGCTCTGGAGCGCGGTAGCTACTTCTTACCTCTTTATAAAAAAGTACGGCAAATGCGCCCTTTCATCGAAAATTTTGCTCTATATTGCAATGAACGACTCGGTGCGCAAATTATTTTACCCGAAAACACTGAAAAAGACATTTTTAAGGCTGTCAGCAAAGATAATAGCCTGATTCATACCATACACCAATTTATACAAACGCAAGATTTTGCACCAACAGCAGAAATAAATTTATATACAGAAAAAGGGATCATGGAACTGGGGAGCCTCCTCCGCAGGATTGACCACCTTTCGCCTGAGGAACAAGCCATCCAAAAATATTTTATACGCGGCATGATTAACTGTACGACAGCTATAATTTCATACCAAAAACAATATAAAAAAGATGATATTTTCGAGCAAATAGACGATTCTGACATTCCCGAACAACTCATTGAAACGCTTTCATCTCAGGGATTAAACCTGACAGATGAAAATGAAGAGGCGATATATGAAATTTTATACCAAGAATGCGATGACACGCTTTCTAACAAACACAAAACCAGCTCACAAGCCTTGACAACATCTTTAGCCGACAGTCTAAAAGAAGAATTTAAATTAGAGACCCAAAATTTACCTTCTTTGTTAGAAAAAACAAGTGAATCTCTGTACAAATTTATCAAACAAACTAAGAAAAAAATGCAAAAATACACAACCGCAAACAGAAATTTAATGCTGCTCGCGCAAGAATTACCTGCTCCTGACCACAATTCCATAGAAACAGCGATTTATGGCATATCTACACAAACAGCCCATCAAAAAAAGGCTGTTTCCAAGACAAAAAAAACGGCTTTACCACCCTATTTGCAACCATTTGCGCAAACACCTGAGTTCAAAACGCTACAGCAGCAGGCATCTTTTTGGGAAAAATATGAACATCCCCTGCCTGCAAAGAAATTTTCAGACACAAAAGCCTTGCTGAGTGTTATGAGTTTAGCCTCTGTTAAATATCTTTATCAAGATTTCTCTTATTACGACGATATTTTGGACGCGCTTATAGATAAATACGATGATGATGAAGATGAGGAGGACAAGAAAAATCTCACTCTAATGGACAATTCTTCTTCTGAACAAGAACATGAGCTACTCGATTTTGCACAAAAACTCTTAGAAACACTTGAAATGAGTCGCAAATACGCTGATTTAGATCTCAATGATAGCGGTGTCACTGTAGATACAATTAAAAGCATGCAACAAAAAGAAACTCTCGATTCTCAAGATATAAGCATACTGAGTGAGCTTCTCGGAACACTTGAAAATAATATCGAGGATACTGCCGAAGTTATTAATATTGCTATTATGCCTGATTACCAAAAAAGTGCTAAACTCATTCAAAAACTCCCGCATGGTGTTATAAAAAAAGACGCCCTTGCTTGTTTTTCAACAGCATTAGAATGCACTTTCGCTGATTTATACGAAGAAATGGAAGGGATTTTGTGCGATATTGACCTCACCATTGGACACCCGGTAGAAAATATCGACGAGGCAATTACGGACTTCTTAATCACAGGTATATCTCAACACAACGACCTAAAACCATATGAGCCCAAAGACCTGACCCAAAAACTTCATCAAGGAATTTTATCTGAATATATTCTTCCTCATTTACAAAAAATCAAACCTGATGGGACAGAAAAAAAAGCCTCAACAGCTTATATTGAAGAATATGATACTTTCTCACTGCAAACACAGCTGTATCTGCAAAATTTAGCGGAATATTATGCCCACAAAACCTTAGCCTTTATCCCTCAACCGGAAAAAATTTCCACAGAAGTATGGGAAGAAATCAAAGACTATAATGCTTGTCTCACATTCCTGAACGACATGGATAAAATCCAAATAGAAGTTGAAACAACTTTAAGAGAAGAAGAAAAAATTTTTCAAAAATATCAACGATATAAAGAACAAAAATCACGTTACGAATTACCGCCAAACATTGATTTGTGGCTGACAGCACAAATGAAAAGAAGCAAAACTCTATCATGATAAAAATATGAGAAAAATGTATTTTTTACTAGACAAGCAAAAAAATATGTTTTATAAGCATTGCTGTTATTAACGCTCGGGTAGCTCAGTTGGTAGAGCAGAGGACTGAAAATCCTCGTGTCGGCGGTTCAATCCCGTCCCCGAGCACCATTACAAAACCCTCCCAAAGTGGAGGGTTTTGTTGTAGATAATAGTAGGGATTGAACCGTCCGACACGAGCTCGTGGAGGCGCTGGAGGAAAGAAAACAACCTTAAAATGTTGTTTTCTGACGACAGGCGAAGTTTTCTTATTGAGCGAGAAACGACAGTGCAACGAAGCGAACATTAGAAAACGAGTGACCGAAGCGCAATACTATTGCGCAAGAAGCAATCCCGTCCCCGAGCACCATTTACAAAACCCTCCCAAAGTGGAGGGTTTTGTTGTAGATAATAGTAGAGATTGAACCGTCCGACACGAGCTCGTGCTACATTGGCAAAATATTAAAATATAGAGCAATAATAAAAAATTATAACTAAAAAAAATGACACCGGCTCAACACCGATGCCATTTTTTTCAAATCTTACTCATCGCCTTCAATGCATTAACAACGTACTGCTCGCATTTCACGAGCGAAAGATGCTTATCATCACCTTTAAGCCGCCCTTCTGCATCGATATAAAAGGAACGATTGTACGGAACAACCGACCTGATTCCTACGACTTTTTCCATCACATTATCAGGGGATAGACCACCGGCATATCCCTGAAGCACTCCATAATCGAAAAACGCAGGAGCCAGCCATTCATGAGCAGACAACCCCTCTCCATGAGAAGAATCATAAAGAACATCAAAGTCTCTTAAACCTTTTCGATAGAGAAAATGGATAAATTCTTTATTCTCTTCATTGAAGGAGAATATAAAACGCCGATCATCACCATACGCTCTCATATGGTCGACCAATATGCTCGGATAGGGCGCTTTATCTCGTCCAAGCTTAAAATTCAGCTGAACACGACCAAAGAACGGAGCGTTTTTGATGTTTTTCAATCTCAGCAAACTGATAAGCTCAGTCGGTAATTCACCTGCCGTAAATCCATCCACCCAATCAGCATTGATATGCAGTGCCATTTGGAGTTTTTGATTATCCGTCCGCAAACAATGATGCAACCGTTGAATCCACGCCAAACGCGCAGACCCTTGCCCGCATTTTTTGCCTGACACCTGGATACCCCATTCAATCATCGGGAATTTTTCGCTCAATGAGACCAAATCCGTAATGTTCGTAAACTCATTAGCTCCCGAACAAGTAATAAATTTGAGTTTTTGTTCCATATAAAATAATTTAAATGTTAATAATAAAAATTTAGACTCGCACTATACCAGGTTATAGACAAAAATCAATCATTTTTTATGCCCGCCATATCCCTCGCCGATGGTGCGTCCGATACTCATGATTTTCAGTCCGATGCAACTCCGACAATGAACAGGTGTATCATTGACACAAATTTTATTCGGATAGAGTTCATAAAACTTGCGATATTCACCTTCCGTCACATTGGGCATCACAACATTAGCCCCGGCTTGCAAAGCCTTCAAGCGTCCCTGAGGGTGTAAACTTTCCATCGCCGTTGTTGCCGGAATATTAATGTCCGGCATAAGCAGCCGCATTACAGCCATCGTGCGCAAACCAAGCTCCAATGTTCCCCCTTTTTCATTAGCCAGTGGCGTTTGCGGATGCGGAATAAAAGGGCCGATTCCCGCCATATCAACACCAATTTCCCGTAAGTAAAGTAAATCATCTGCAATTGAGGCAATAGTCTGCTCCGGCTGCCCGACCATAATCCCGGAACCGAGCTCATACCCTAATTCCTTAATCATCATCAAACAATCGTGGCGATGTTGCCAACTCATATGGGGATTAAGCTTGTGATATAAATCTTTGTCTGTAGTTTCAATCCGCATCAAATATCTGTCCGCTCCGGCCTCGCGAAATGCCTTATATTCCTCATAGGTACGCTCACCGATACTCAAGGTCACCGCAACGTCAAACTTTTTAATCTGCTCAATGATCCGACACATTTTATCCGCAGTGTACCACATATCCTCACCCGATTGCATAACAATCGTCTTAAAACCTATGCTAGCAGCCTTGCGAGCTGTCTCAATAAGCTCCTCTTCACACATATGGTAGCGCGAAACATGAGCATTTCCCTTCCGGATCCCGCAGTACAAACAATTATTGCGGCAGATATTCGAAAACTCGATTAAGCCGCGCAGATGCACAGCGTCACCAACCGTCTCATGTCGCACATGATCTGCTTGTTGATACAATCTTTCTGCATCAACAGTCGTAAGAAGCTCAATAATTTCTTGCTTATCTAACGACATGGGGAAATC
The DNA here is from genome assembly GCA_902778645.1 of uncultured Rhodospirillales bacterium. GTDB lineage: Bacteria > Pseudomonadota > Alphaproteobacteria > RF32 > CAG-239 > Scatocola. Next base: position 5,285 of record CACYYO010000029.1, read on the forward strand.
TTTTTAATTTTTGCCGTTAAGTGCGGAGCCTGTTCATTCCACAGTTGAATAATATTCAACAAATTTTGCACACACTGAACCATAACACCCAAAGAGACAAACTCATTCAAAGCATGAAAATTCTCGCCCCCTGCCCCGAGGTTCGGCGTCAGCAAACCTCGTAACGTTAACTCTGCCCCGTCTGTACCACCGCGTACATAAGTCTCTTGAGGAACAAGTCCTGTCATTTTAACAGCTTGTTTTGTCAGCTCTATCATTTCCGGAAAAGCGGCAAACTTCTCATTCATATTATGATACTTTTCGTTATCTTTTATCTCTATTTTAGCTTGCGGATAACGACGCTCCAAATCCTCACAAATGCTATGCAGAAAGGCTATTCTCTTTTGTGCCTTTTTATAATCAAAATCACGTACCAACATATCCATTTTAACTTTTTCTGGGGTTCCAGAAATATTCAGTACATGGAAATAACCTTCTTTTTCTTTAGTTTCTGCCGGGGTTTCATCTGCAGGTAAGGCATCCATAAATCGGTTTGCAATTTCTATCGCACTCACCATTTTATGATAAGCATAACCGGTATGAACAGGAATTCCCGTAATAGTAATTTGCGGGTTAAAAGCATTAAAGGTTTCGGTATCAATATCTGTTGGCGATGAGCCGTCAACTGTATAAGCAATATCGGCACCAAAAGCCTCAATATCAAAATTTTCTGTCCCGCGTCCGATTTCTTCATCCGGTGTAAAAGCAATTTTTAATTCCGGATGTGGAATTGAGGGATTATCTTTTAGAATTTGTAGCATTTCCAAAATTTCAGCCACACCGGCCTTATCATCTGCCCCGAGCAAAGTCGTCCCATCTGAGGTAAGAAGTGTATGATTTTTATATTTTTTCAAATCATCAGCCGCAATCACTACATTATTTTTGAGACGAATATCGCCGCCTTTATAATCATGTACTTGCGGCTTAACCGGACCTGTTGCCACATCAGGGCTTGTATCCATGTGCGCAATAAAACCTATTTTAACATCATTTTTGCAGTTACCGGGCAATGTTCCGCAAACAATCCCATACTGGTCCAGAACAACGCTTTCCAGCCCGAGATTTTTCAATTTTGAAACCAAAACTTTCGCCAATTTAAGCTGTTTCTCGGTACTTGGAGACGTGACAGACTTCGGATCAGAGCCTGTATCATATTGCACGATTTCCAAAAAAGTCTCTTTGAGACGGTTGGCATTAATCATTGTTTTCTCCTTAAACTTAAGCTTAATATAATGCGCCGTTTTTCTATTGTCAAAGAGAGTTTTGTATGTTACACAAACCCATAAGGAGAAAAATGATGATTATCAAAAATATTTTCTGGGATGTTGACGGCGTCTTAGCAGACCTCAACGAAGCTTACTACCACTTTTTAACCCATCACCCTAAATATGCTCCGGAGTATAAAAATCTGCAGTGGCAGGAATTACCGAAAGTCTTACCGATTTCTCCCAAATACGGTGCTTTAGAGCTCAAAACCCACCCTACCCGCGGCATAGAAATGGATAAAGACTTTTGTGCTGACTACAATTTTTTCAGCCACCGACCGCTATACCCAAATGTTGTAAAAGTCCTCAAAGAACTCCATGATATGGGGTACAAACAATTCACAATGTCCGCAACCTTTGATGTCGAAACCAAAAAGAAACTCCTAAACAATTTACTTGCCGATGTCACCGATTTTCTAACCATAGAATGCGTGCAACACGGCAAATTTATGCACGATTCTGCCAAAGAAGATATGCTCAAAAGCTGTTTCGAGAAATATGGATTGAGAGCTGATGAAACCATTCTGGTAGATGACAGAATTTATAATCAATATGCGGCTATCAATGTCGGTGCCCATCCTGTCAGAATGCGTTGCGAATTCACATCTGATTTGCCTGAAGACTTAAACTGGATTCCTGAAGTTAAAGACGTTGAAGATTTTAAAAATTGGCTGTTAACACATACTACACAAAAATAAAATTAAGCAGCAAACTCTTTTATGGGACGATACGACCGACGATGCTCCGGAATAAGACCATGCTCTTTGATTCCCTCAACATGATCCTTTGTTCCGTAACCGGCATTGTGCTCAAAACCATAATACGGATATTTTTTCGCCAATTCTTCCATTTCCCGATCTCGATAGACTTTGGCAACAATCGAAGCTGCCGAAATACTATACGAACGAGCATCGCCCTTAACAATCGCCCGAGCCGGAAAAGGAAAATTTGCCGGGACACGATTACCGTCAATCAAAGCCATATCTGCCACCACACCCATATTTTCAACAGCACGACGCATTGCCAAAAAGGTTGCCTGCAAAATATTATATTGGTCAATCTCAGCCGGTGTCGCTTCACCGATACCTATCTTGATTTGTCCGTATTTTTCGGCTTCTCGCAACAGTGTATACAGCCTTTCACGTTTACCTTTGCTGATTTTTTTAGAATCATCCAGATTATTTAAGAGTTCAGGAGATAAATTTTTATCCAAAATAACCACCGCACCTGCCACCACATTACCGACCCAAGGGCCGCGCCCGGCCTCATCTATACCGCACACCAAACCTTTATACTCATTTTCGAAACTGAAATCAGGCATTTTTTCTCTTCCTACCCTTTAATTTTATAACGCAATGTATATATCACCTTTGTTTGTAACCTATAAGAGAGAGTTTGACAATGAAAAAAATACTATACACCTTAAGTTTCTGCTCCATGCTATCAATATCAGCTCCGGCATTCGGCGACAACACATCGCTGAACATAACAGAACTCAATAATATGCTGAACAAATCCAAAAGTGCCGCGCAACGCGTAAGCGTTTCGCAGATTCGTCGAAATTTAACTTTTACCGAACTTGGTAATGACTACAGCGCTTTCAAAAATAAGTTAAACAAAAACTACGGACTCGATTTTTCATTTGATATTTCCTACATGGGACAACGCGGCGCCCCTAACGGCAAAAGCAATGCTATGCAAACCATTTACTACCCGTCTCTGGTGTGGACAATGATGAATAATAACTACGGCAATTTATCTCTCAATGCCGCTTATAACTCAGTTAAATACGGCGGCATTAGTGGCGAAAAATTAGGAAACCGTCTCAAAACCATCACTCAAATCAATGATTACACGACACCCTCCTATTCGTTTGATGAATTATTTCTTTCTTATCAGTTAGGCGGCTCATGGGATTGGTTAACCATCGCTCTCGGACAATTTCCTCTTTATAATTTTGACGGAACGGCTTACGATTCTAACCAACAGGTTAATTTTATCAACTATGCTCTGTCTCAAAATGCTTCTTCCACTTACCCGACATCCAGCCTGGGCTCATACCTACAAATTGCCCCAAACAATAACTGGAATATCGCCTTTGGTGCGCAAGACGCAACCAATATCACCGGAAGCAGCATAAAAACCAACAATCTCAATGAAGAGCATTACACAACTTTCACCTCGCTTTCCTACACCCCGACTATCAAAGGACTTGGGAGCGGACAATATTCACTCATGCTCTACAATCAGCCGGGCGTCAAAGAACAAACCCAAACCACGAACGGATGGTCTCTTAACTTCAGCCAAGATTTTGGAGAAAAACTCAGCCTTTTTGCGAGAATAAACGGAGTCTCCGGTAATATTGCAGACATCAACCAATCTTGGGTTCTGGGGGCTGTCTATAACAACCCGTTGGACCGTAACCCCTTGGATCAAATCGGACTTGCTTTTGTTTACAATAAAATTGACGACAAGGCCGTGGGCAGCAAACTCGAGCACGAAAGTGAAAAAATCATCGAAACTTATTGGGCTTGGGGAATTTCTAAATGGATGACCATTACGCCGGATATACAATTCTACATTGACCCGGCAGAAAATCAAAAATCTGACTATGCTACCGTTTTCAGCCTGAGAACAACATTCTTCTTCTAATCAAAGAAGTAATATCCACACCCCTCTGTTTTAGCTTTGCAATTTATCTTGTTTGAATATAAAAATAAAAAAACAGTTAACAAGAACAAGATATAATATTGCAAAGCTGAAACAGAATGAAAAATATGAAATTTTTATTGATATGCGGCCTGCTTTCCTTAAGTTGTGCCTGCAGAACACAGCCCGAACCAAGAGAAGAAATTGCAACCGTCGTCCAAACAATTGAAGTAAAAAGCAAACCGACTATTAAACATCCTCTTGGAATTATCGGCGCCGTTGAACCAATTTATATTATCCCCATGAAAGCACCTTTTCAAGCTCGTATCGATACCGGAGCCGAAACATCTTCTCTGGATGTTGACGAGTACCATTATTTTGAAAGAGATGGGGTAAAATGGGTCTCTTTCAAAATCACCAATACCACCAATAATGAAGTTCAAACATTTGAAAAACGCGTCCAACGCCGTGTTTCCATTCGCCGTATCAAAAGCAATGAAAAACGCCCGATTGTTGACTTAGAAGTCAAATTCGGCGGTAAAATTATCAAAGCAGAATTTTCGCTGGCTAAGCGCGAAAAGTTTGAATACCAGGTACTTATCGGACGAAATATTTTAACCGGTCGCGCTGTCGTTGATACAGCCTTATCAAACACTTTACGCTAATTAGTAAGGACACGATTTCTATGCTAAAAAAACTTTTTTCTGTTAGAGCAACTCTCTCACTTGGTCTGGTTCTTTCTTTAATTTTTGCACTTTACAGCATCTATTATAAAATTGAATATTGGGGACTTTCATTCAATCCTTCACAAAAGACCAATATTTGGACGATTGAAGCACATGTTTCTTTTTTCCCGACCGGTGAACCGATAAAAGTTTCCATAGCTCAACCGACTTTTAGCGATGATTTTAAGATTTTGGATGAGAACATTGTCGCTAAAAAATACAAAGTACAGAAAGATAAAAAGAATAACCGCATTATTTTGACCGCCAAAAATCTCGAAGGCACACAAGATTTATACTACCAACTTTTGCTGTTTGATAATGAGCAAAGCAAGGGAAAAATTAAAGCTCCCGTCCCGGCACAACCTAAGAAACCGGTTTTGGATGAGCAGTCAATGATCAATCTCCAACAGTTAGTTACCTTAGCAAAAGAAATGCCCGGCGACCTGCCGCAACAAATCATTCGCTTTGTTAACCAAGAGACCCCAGATGCATCAATTGTCGCTTTATTACCACTCAAAAAATCCCCCCAAGATATGTTAGATACCATTCAAAATGCCTTGTCTTTTGAGGGTATTCCGAACCGTCGCGCTCGTGGCATAAAGTTAGAAGAAGCCAAAAAATCTTTCACACCGGACTACATGCTGGAGGCCTATGTTGATGGTGCTTGGAAACTGTATGATATCAACACCGGTAAAAAAGGAAAACCTGAAAATTTTGTTCTTTATCAACGAGGTGGAATATCCTTGGTAGATATTGAAGGCGGTGAAGACTCATCCATCCAATTTTCGGTTATGAAATCGATCACATCGACCGCTAAATTAGCCAATCGCCGCGCCGCCGTCAATAACCAGGAAGAGTCCTTCAATCGCTCAGTTTTCAATCTCCCCATCCTAGAGCAAAATACCATTAAATGGCTGACTATTTTTCCGTTAGCTATTTTAGTAATCGTTTTGTTACGTAATGTCGTCGGCATTCAAACTATGGGTACGTTCACCCCGATGTTATTAGCAATGGCTTTGGTTAAAACGGGCTTTTTCCCCGGCTTAATTTGCTTTACGGTCATTGTCACCTTAGGGTTGCTCATCAGAGCCTTAATGTCAAAATTTAATCTGCTGTTGGTACCCAGAATCTCAGCCGTTGTTATCTTTGTCATCCTGATTATGCAAGCCCTGACCTTGCTCGGTTTCCGTTTTAGTTTAGATATTGCCTTATCAGCAGTCTTTTTCCCGATCATCATCATGGCATGGATTATCGAAAGAGCCTCCATTACATGGGAGGAAGATGGTGCCAAAAACGCTTGCCGAGAAATTTTCAACAGTCTGTTAGTAGCGATCATTACCTACTTTATCGTCAGCAACGATCAAATTCGCCACATTATGTTTGTCTTTAATGAGCTGAATCTGGTTATCTTATTCATTGTTATGTTGCTCGGGACTTATACCGGATACCGCTTAACCGAGCTCAAACGCTTTGCGCCGATTATCAAGGAGGCGTCTCATGTGGAAAAGCATTAAGGAATACTGCACCCGCGCCAAAAGAATGCATGAGGCCGGCATTTTAGGAATGAACTGCCGTAACTATGCCGTCATTTCATGGTGTAATCGCCGTCGTTTATACCCACTGGTTGATGATAAGGTTCAAACCAAATTACTTGCCAACAAAATCGGTATTAACACTCCGGGACTGATTGGTGTAATTGAGCACCAATACGAAGTTAAAAATTTTCTTGATGTAGTAAAAAACTATTCGGAGTTTGTCGTTAAACCGGCTCATGGCAGCGGCGGTAAAGGTGTTATGATTATCAAGAGCTACACCGACAACGAATTTACCACCCCGTCCGGACGTAAAATAACATTCAATGATGTCTACCAACATATTTCTAATATTTTAAGTGGGTTATACAGTTTAGGCGGACAATACGACGTCGCCGTTGTTGAGGAGTTGGTCCATTTCAGCACCATATTTGAGAAATACAGTTACCAAGGCATTCCTGATGTTCGTGTTATTGTCTACAAGGGCTATCCGGCAATGGCAATGACCCGTTTATCAACGGCTGAATCCGGCGGACGAGCCAATCTGCACCAAGGCGCCATCGGGGTCGGCTTAGACATCAAAACCGGTAATTCCCTGAGAGCGGTGCAACACAATCGCCCCCTCCTGATACATCCGGACACCAAAGAAGACTTGCTGAGTATTAAAGTTCCCCTCTGGAGAGAACATTTAGAGATTGCCGCCAAAGCTTATGAGATGACAGGATTGGGATATCTGGGAGCGGATATCGTCTTGGATAGAGACAAAGGTCCCATGATGTTGGAACTTAATGCTCGTCCCGGCCTGGCCATTCAGATTGCCAATGGCAAAGGCTTGGCCGGAGCCATTGAAAATATTGAAAAAAATTATCCTAAAAACCTTTCCTGGAAAGAACGGGTTGACTTTGTCTTGGGAACTCACTAAATAAGTTCTAGAGGAGAAAAATGATGACAGGACAAACCAAAATGCTGAAAAACAGCAGTACTAAGAAATTATCAAAATCGCAAACCAAATCCTTACCTCATGCTGAAGTAAAAAAGTTAGACATGAGCAAAACCAGAGCCAAGAAAATAAAACATTCTTATCAGGTTAAAGACAAAGAAAATGCTCTGTTACTCAAACTTAAAGACGGCGATGTCGTCATTGAGATGTTTCCCGATGCCGCTCCGCATCACGTTAAGCGCATTAAAGAATTGGTTCGTGCCGAATTTTATAATGGTCTGAAATTTCACCGTGTTATTGATGGCTTTATGGCTCAAACCGGCTGTCCGTACGGGACGGGAACAGGCGGTTCCGGTAAAAAGTTAAAAGCGGAATTCAATACCCACCCGCACAAAAGAGGGACAGTTTCTATGGCTCGCTCCATGATGCCGGATTCTGCTGACAGCCAATTTTTTATCTGCTTTGAAGATTGTGACTGGTTAAATGGTCAATACACGGTTTGGGGAGAAGTCACCTCCGGCATGGAGTTTGTCGACAAGATCAAACGCGGTCATGGGCAAAACGGCATGGTCGACGATCCTGATGAAATCATCAGTATGAGCGTAATTGCCGATTTATAAAATAATAATGTTCAAAAAAACAGGGGGATAAATCCCCCTGTTTTCCGATACAAACCTGTCTATAAAAAAAATAATTCTTGCGAAACCGAAACGAATGTATATTCTGTAAAAATAATCAAAGAAAGGAATAGCAATGAATTCTTTTTTAATCAGGCGGTTGATGCCCTTTTACGCATTTGCGATTGTGTCTGAATTAATTTTTAAAGTAGGATTATCCGTTTACCATTTTCATGATATGGATTTTTCCATTTTCGCACTGATTAAAACCCTGGGCATACTCACACTGACCACCAGTGTCGCCTTTATATTCATGGCTATTCCATACGTTATTTACCTGCTGTTTTTACCCAAAGCACGAGCCGAAAGCAAAGCAGATCGAATCATAACCACCATATTTTTCTTTATCTTTGCTCTATTGACTTACTTTGAGATTTTTTCGAGCGCCGTTTTCTGGAACGAATTTGAATCAGCATTCAATTTTATTGCTGTCGACTACCTGGTTTATACGCACGAAGTCATTGCCAATATCATTCAATCATACCCGATGGCATGGATTATAACAACAATTGTCATTCTAAGTCTTATAACAACGGCTGTTGCACAAAAATATATTGTGCCGCAAGTATCGTCCCCTCGTTTTCTGCTAAAATTACTGCATACATTGTTATATGGTTTTGTATGCTTATTGGCCTTTCGCAACGTGGATATCAGCAATCTGGAAATCAGTCACAACCGTTTCAACAACGAAATTGCCAAACAAGGAACCTACAGCCTGTTTAGTGCTTTTTGGAAAAATGAAATTGATTACGATGACTTTTATATCACCGCTAATACAGATAAAAATCTGGAAATTCTCCAAAACAAATTTGCCGGCACAAACATTACCTTTATCGAGCCCAAAAAAAGCATCGCGCGTCAAATAAATTCTTTCCGCCCTGAAAAAAGAGCCAACATTATCATCATATTAATGGAAAGCATGAGTTCAAAATTCCTGAATGAAAATCGCCCCCAGGAATGGCAAAGAAAAATCACCCCTAATTTGAGTAAATTAGCAGAGGAAAGCCTTTTTTTCAGCAATACATATGCTATCGGAACACGCTCCGTACGAGGGATAGAAGCTGTTAATCTGTCTGTTCCACCGCTTCCGGGAATGTCAATTGTTCGCCGCGATAATAATGAAAATCTTTATAGTCTTGGCGCCATTTTCAAAGAAAAAGGCTACGACAATAAGTGGATATACGGCGGCTACGGCTATTTTGATAACATGAACTATTTTCTTGAAAATAACGGATTTCAAGTTGTCGACCGAGCAACTTGGCAAAAAGATGAAATCACCTTCACCAATGCATGGGGGACATGTGATGAAGATTTATTCAATAAAATCATCACGGAAGCCGATAAATCTTATGCTCACGACAAACCTTTCTTAACCCTAGCCTTAACCATTTCCAACCATCGTCCCTATACCTACCCTGACGAAAAGGTCGAACTTCCTTCTAAAATCTCAGGGCGAGAAGGCGGCGTGCTGTATGCCGATTACGCAATTGGTAAATTCCTGGAACAGGCAAAGCAAAAACCATGGTTTGACAATACAATTTTTGTGTTTGTGGCTGATCACACCGCCGGTGCTGCCGGCGCCGCCGAAATAGAGCTTGAAGACCACCATATACCCCTGTTTATCTACGCGCCGAAATTCGTGAAAGCCCAGAGAATTGACACGCCGATTAGTCAAATAGATATCTTGCCGACACTGCTCGGATTACTTGATTTTAGTTACGAAAGTCACTTTTATGGTCAAGATGCTTTGAGCCCGACATATGAATCGCGAATTTTTGTCAGCAATTATCAAAAAGTAGGCTACGTCAAAAATAATCAAGCCGTAATTCTAAAACCGGTTCGTCAGTATTCAACATTGCCGGAAACACTGGATGCCGAAACAACCTCAGCCCTGCTGACAGAAGCTGTTGCATTTTACCAAAACGCCTCAAAATGGGAAGAAAACTTCAAAAATGCCAATGAACATCCTTAAACCTATCCTTTTTTGTTTTCTTGCTCTTGTCGCTGTTTTGGCTCTTGAAACCTGGACAAATATTGATATTTATGTGCAAAACCTTTGCTACAATGAAACACAACGCGAATGGCTGATTAACCCGATTCGCCATAAAGAATTGAGTTTCATTTTTTACGATGACCTGAAACGCGCCTTAGTTTTCTTTGCCGTTATCTGTCTGCTCAATGTGCTTCTATCTTTTAAGATGAAACGACTTCATCAACACAACCATTTTTGCCTGACAATGTTACTATGCTTCATTGTTATTCCTTGTTTGGTTGCCGGTGCAAAATATTTTACCAACGTATACTGCCCATACCAGCTTAACATATATAACGGACTGTATCCTTTTGTGCGCATACTCGAGACTTATCCGCAAGACTTTATTCAGCCCAAAATCGGCAAATGTTTTCCTGCCGGACATGCAACGGCCGGCTTTGCCTTTATCGGTCTTTATTATGCCTTCCGGCAAGAAAGATGGAAAATATTTGGTCTGATAATAGGTTTAGGATTAGGGTTAACCGCCGGAATCTATCAAATGCTTCGCGGTCAACATTTCTTATCCCATACTTTATTCAGCATGTTTGCCGCCCTCCTCTTGGCGTATATTGTCCATCTGATTGTTTTGAAAACGGAAAAGAAATTTCCCCATTTTTTCAAATAAAAACAATCCCTCTTTACAAGTCTCAATAGTCATGCTATCACGACTTTGTAGAAAAAACAAAAGAGGCAGTCATGTTAAAAAAAATATTGGCCAACACCAGACTAGCTGAAATTTTCAAAAACGTTAAATTCACCAAACCGGAAATCAAATTCAAACGCTCGGCGGAGAGCTTGCGTCACTTGCGGGAAAATCTAAACAGCCACTTATCGCAAGACCTTCATATTAATGTCGACAAGTCCATTAAAAAAGAATTTTATCGCAAATTAATTCACTTGAGCTCTTTATGGATTCCTGCTTTAATATACTTCACCCATAAAGGGTTGGCCATTGTCATCTTCTCAACAATATTTTTAGGCGATGCCATTTTGGAATACGGTAATTACAAAAGATGGCCCTGGGCTCGCAAAAGTTTTGGCCTGATATTTTTCAAAACACTCCGCAAAAAAGAAACAAATCGCAATATGTTCCAGGTCAGTGGCTCAATGTATGTTTTGTTTTCCGCCATTATTTGCACCATGTTCTTCAGCAAACCGATTGCTGTTGTCGCACTCACGATTATGCTTATCTCAGACACCTGTGCCGCCCTTTTTGGTAAAGCCTATGGCACCAGACATTTACGCAACAATAAAACCCTGGAAGGGACAACAGCTCTGTTTGTCAGCGCTTTAATGATTGTTGTTTTATTCAACCCGATTCTACCGGTAACCTACGCCAGCATTTTAGCATGCGCTGCTGCCACTTTTGCCGAAATGTATGAGGATAAAATTGAAATTGATGATAACCTATCAATCCCTCTTTTCACCGGATTAATATTATCCATTCTTGGTTAACAAAAAAAGCGCCTTTATCTGCAGATACCGGCAAGATAAAAACGCTTAATTTTCCTTCTTTAGAAATCCTCAAAAGGATTCCATATCATAAAAATCACCCCAATGATGGCTCCAATAACCATACCAAGCATAAGGGATCCATCTGTGCGATACCCATGGAGGTACATAACCAAGCCCCCCGTAACTGCAAACCAGAAGACAACACTTCTGAGGATGCAACTAATGACACCTAATATGACGCCAATTGCACCACACACCAAATAAAACGCTGTTACCACCACTATGGCAGTCAACAGCAAACTAAATATAGTTGCTAGCATAATAATTAAATTTTAGATATACGTAATATCACATTTTCAGGTTCTTAGCAAGAGATAAAAATCCATATCTTTGAGATAGCTGCACGAGCTGCTAATTTAGCACACAAAAAATAAAAATGTGATATTTGCGGTAAATAGTACGGCTGCAATAAAAAGTGCTTAAACGCACTTTTTATAAAGAGACGCAATGAGACTTATTGAGCGAGCAAGTGCAAACGAAGCAAAGCGAAATTTAGTCGGAATTGAAGAATAAATTGCGACAGGAGCGTACATAAACGTACGTGACTTAGCAATTTATGAAAAAACTGCACTAGTTTCCAATTTAGCACATTTTTAGAGTTTTTTACTAAAAACTTGGATATTGAGACAAGTAGTAGGAGTTAAGGATGAAAGTACCGCAGCGTAGTCAGACCTACGTGAGGACACTTTCATTCCGCAAACGACGCACTAGTTTCCAATTTAGCACACAACAAATAAAAATGTGATATTTGCGGTAAATAGTAAGATTTATATTCATCAGCGACGGGCGCGTACATAGACGTACGTAACCAAGCTGATTAAGATAAATCTCTGCACTAGTTACCCAAAGAGCACATTTTTAAAAGAGTTTTTATTTGAGTTGCATCTTATAGAGAGCAGCATACGCCCCCTCTTTCTTATCTACCAACTCTTCGTGAGAACCTTCCTCAACAATCTCACCATTATTGATAACAATGATTTTATCGGCATGGCGAACTGTTGACAAACGGTGGGCAATAACAAAAACGGTACGATCAGCCATCAGGTTATCAATAGCTTGCTGAACAATAGCTTCGGACTTATTGTCGAGAGCAGAGGTCGCCTCATCTAAGATAACTACCGGTGCATTTTTCAAAAAGGCACGCGCGATAGCAATACGTTGTTTCTGCCCACCGGATAACAAGACACCGCGCTCACCGATTTGCGTATCTAAACCTTTATCTAAAGAATTAATAAATTCATCTAAACAGGCTGATTTAACGGCTTTTTTGACTTCTTCCTCTGTGGCGTTTTCTTTACCGAGCATAATATTATCACGGATTGTTCCGGAGAATAAAAAGTTATCTTGGAACACCATAGCAATATGATCACGCAAAGAATCCAAATTCAAATGACGAATATCTTCACCATCAATCATAATTGAACCGGACTGAATATCATAGAAACGAGGCAACAAACTGACGATGGTTGATTTACCGCCGCCGGAATTCCCGACAAAAGCAATTGTTTGCCCGACATGTGCCGTAAAACTGATATTTTTCAACACCGGCTTATCTTTGACATATTCAAAACAAACATCCTTAAACTCAATTGTCTTTTTGATTTTATCAAGCTTAATTGCTTTTTTAGGGCTTTTGATATCCGGTTCGGATTCCAATATCCCGAACACACGTTCCATCGCCAACAACGACATTTGCACACTGTTAAAACTGTTACCGATACTCTTAATCGGATTATAAAGCATAATCAATGCCGTAATGAACGAAACGAATGCACCCGGTGTGATTTGTTTTTCCACAATCAAATAACTGCCGAGCCAAATGATAATAGCAATCCCTAATGAGACAACAAAGTGCATCAAAGGTGACATAATCCCCGTTCTTTGTACCATTTTAATGCCGAGTTTAAAGACACTGTTAAGCGTATCTTTGAACTTTTTATATTGGTAATCATAAAGGTTATAGGAGGCAATAATGCGATTACCGGAATACGTCTCATTAAAATGCGTCATAACCGCCGCACCCGAAAAAATAGTCTTATCCATTAAGGACTTTATCCGGCGACGCACCGTCGTCAGCGGGAACAAAGCGCCTAACAAAACAATAATTGCCACGATTGCCAACTGCCATGAATTATAAATCAAGACCCCGATTAAAGACAAAGAAGAAAACAAACGGGTCGTAAACAGTTTGATATTGACTAACAACCCGTTACATGCCAAATCGACATCTCCGTTAAAACGGAACATCACCTCACCGGATGACGTTTTATCAAAAAAGGCTGCATCTTTGTGCATCAATTTTCTAAACAAATCGAACTTCACGTCATTAGCCAATTTACGCCCGAACCAAGTATTCAAATAGGTAGCGGCATAATTCAAACCACTTTGAAAACAGCTGAAAATAATGATTAAAACCGGAATATAATTTGTTGACGCCGTATTCTGCTCAACCATCACAATATCCATATACGGACGCAGTGCCCACGCAATAACGGCATCCATTGCCCCAATCGGCAACGTAATTAAAACCGACAACAACCCGCGAAACCAATACGGTTTCACATATGGCATAATTTTTGAGTAATTCTGAATTGTATAAGTAGATTTAAGCTTTTCGATAAGTTTTCTAAACATAACAGTCCTATTATAATAAGTACGTACAGAACGAACTTTATACATATTTCCCCTTTTTGGCAAGCATTAATATCAAAAACTGTGTCTAAAATTGCTGGCTTTTTATAAAAACCTTGTTATACTTAGGCATAAAAAACAACCAATCAAAGAAAGTAAAAACTTTGAATTTTTATATTTCTTTGGGCGTTATAAACACAACCGAAGAGGCAAAACATGAAAATTTTAGTCGGACTGAGCGGCGGCGTTGATTCTGCCGTCACAGCATATTTATTAAAACAAGCCGGACATGACGTTGTCGGCGCCACCATGTCCATCTGGGATAAAAATCAAATTTATAAGAGCACCGGTAAAGATGCCTGTTTCAGCCCGCATGAAGAACAAGATATCGAGCAAGCTCAAAAAATTTGCAACCAATTGGATATTCCGTATCACGTTTTTGATTGTACGGAAGAATATAAAAAAATTGTTCTGAGCAATTTCAAACAAGAATACCTCAATGGCCGCACCCCTAACCCTTGCGTGCGCTGTAACGCCATGATTAAATTCAATGCTCTGCCGGCAACCGCCAAAGCACAAGGATTTAGCTTCGATAAATTTGCCACCGGTCACTATGCCCGCCTCTCGCAAAACCCGACAAACAAGCGCTGGCAACTACAAGCCGCTGTTGATAAGAGCAAAGATCAATCTTATTTTCTCTACCGCCTGAGCCAAGAGCAATTATCCGGCATTATACTGCCACTGGGGGATTATGAAAAAAAACAAATCAGAGAAATCGCTCGCTCTATCGGACTTGAAGTCAGCGACAAACCGGACAGTCAAGATTTCTATTCAGGTGATATCAACGATATTATCCAGGCTCAGCCCAAAACCGGCAATTTTGTCACCCAAGACGGTAAAATTCTGGGACAACACCAAGGAATATGGAACTTTACAATCGGCCAACGCCGCGGATTGGGTATTTCCGCCGAAAAACCTCTGTATGTCATTGGCTTAAATAAGGAAAAAAATGAGGTCATTCTGGGCTTTGCCGACGAATCTTTCAAAAAAGGATTAATTGCCCATGATTTAGCGTGGTCATCGGTAGAAACCTTATCCCAACCGACCACCGTCCGAGCAAAAATCCGTTCTTCCCAAAAACCCGTTCAGGCAATTGCCTTTGTCAACAATGACGAGCTGAAGATTGAATTTGAAGACATGCAAAAAGCCCTCACCCCCGGACAATCTGTCGTCCTGTACGATGACAACGACTATGTCCTCGGTGGCGGCATTATCGATGAAGTGTATTAAATACAATTTCCTTAAAACGTGATATTCGAGGTAAATCTGCACTAGCTTCCAATTTAGCACACAAAAAATAAAAATGTGATATTTGCGGTAAATAGTAAGATTTATATTCATCAGCGACGGGCGCGTACATAGACGTACGTAACCAAGCTGATTAAGATAAATCT